>JAGREA010000237.1 GCA_020446745.1 Rhodobacterales bacterium
ACGCCCCGCCCCGCCGCCCGAACATTGCCCGGCCGGCGCCCTTTCATTAGGAATCTTTCATTTTAGGATGGTCTAATGAACGGCCGTTGTGTACAACGGGTGGGCCGGTGGCCGAAAGCAGGTGCGCCGCTGGCCGAAACCCGGTAAGGAAAAATCCCACCGCGAACCCTGTGAAGCTCGACCAAGAGGAACGTCATGTCCAAGCTTGTACCGCCCCATGGCGGCGGAGAACTGAAGCCGCTGCTGATTCCCCAAGTGCAGCGGGCCGAGGAACTGAAACGCGCCGAGGGCCTGAAGCGGGTGGCCATGTCCAGCCGCGAGACATCCGACATCCTGATGCTGGCCATGGGCGCCTACACGCCCCTGGACGGCTTCATGGGCGAGGCCGACTGGCGCGGCGTGTGCGCCGACATGAAGCTGGCCGACGGCACCTTCTGGCCCATTCCCATCACGCTGTCCACGGACCAGGAGATCGCCGACGAGATCAACATCGAGGACGAGGTGGCGTTGATCGACGAGGAAACCGGCGAGATCATGGCCATCCTCGAGGTCACCGAGAAGTACCGGATCGACCGCAAGTTCGAATGCGAGCACGTCTACCGCACCACCGACCCCGAACACCCCGGCGTGCAGAAGGTGATGGAGCAGGGCGACGTGAACCTGGCCGGCCCCGTCCAGGTGCTCAGCGAGGGCGACTGGCCCGCCCACTACGGCGCCCTGTACCAGCGCCCGGCCGAAGCCCGGGCCCTGTTCGCCTCCAAGGGCTGGTCCAAGGTGGCGGCGTTCCAGACCCGCAACCCCATGCACCGCAGCCACGAGCACCTGGCGAAGATCGCCATCGAGGTGACCGACGGCGTGTTCATCCACCAGGTGCTGGGCAAGCTGAAGGCCGGCGACATCCCCGGCGACGTGCGCACCAAGGCCATCCAGGCGCTGCTGGACAACTACTTCGTCCCCGGCACGGCCATCCAGGCGGGCTATCCCATCGAGATGCGCTATGCCGGCCCCCGCGAGGCCCTGATCCACGCCCTGATCCGCCAGAACTACGGCTGCTCGCACCTGATCGTCGGGCGCGACCACGCCGGCGTGGGCGACTACTACGGCCCGTTCGACGCCCAGCACATCTTCGACACCCTGTGGCCCGGCGCCCTGGTGACCCGGCCGCTGAAGATCGACATCACCTTCTACTGCAAGAAGTGCTACGGCATGGCCACGGCCAAGACCTGCCCCCACGGGGCCGAGGACCGGGTGCTGATCTCGGGCACCGAGCAGCGCCGCCTGCTGGCCGCCGGCGAGGACATCGCGCCCGAATTCTCGCGGCCCGAGGTGGTCAAGATCCTGCAGGCCTACTATGCCAACGAGGGCAAGGACGCCGCCGAATAGGCCGCAAGCTTGATTCCGCGCCCACGGGCGCGCACATGAACGGGGGGGCGCCTTGGCGCCGCCCCGTTTTTCATTGTTCCGGCACAGGCTTCCGCCCATGACCCTCGCCAAGCCCCGCCAGTTCGCCGTGGTGCCGCCCGACGACCGCGACGTGGCCACCTTCGACACCCAGGCCGGGGCCGAGGCCGCCGCCCTGGCCTTCGGCGAGGGCACCCACGTGGTGGATACCCTGTCCGGCGCCTACCATCCGGCGGTGCAGGTGGTGGAAGGGGGCGAACTGGGCTACGTGGGCTTCGGCTCGTTCGACGCCCGCCTGGGCGACGACGGCAACCTGATCGAGGCCGCCCGCAAGGGCGAGCCGGCCATCCTGCGGGCCTTCCTGGCCCGCGGCGCCGATCCCAACGCCACCGACGCCAAGGGCGGCACGGTGCTGCACTGGGCCGTGGCCAAGGGCAACGCCCGGGTGGTGGGCCTGCTGCTGGCCGCCGGGGCCGACCCGGCCCGCCCCGACGCCCAGGGCACCACGCCCCGCGACCTGGCCGCGAAGCGCGGCCGCGACGCCCTGGTGGCGCTGCTGGACGGCGCCTGAAGAGTCTGGGTTGGGGGTCACGAATGGACTCGTCCCCGCCACCCCCAACCGACGGCTCTCCAACCCCCGACTCGCCGCAAAAAATTTACAGGTCCGTGTACTTCACGGCCCGGCCGCGGGCTTTTTCCGGGGGGTATTTGCGGCGATTGACAGCCATTTTGTGCATTGCAGCATCAATCGGATCGATACCCGTCTTCTCACAAATGAGAAGGAGATACAGAAACACGTCCGAGACCTCTTCCGACAGGCGCTGGCGGAAGGCGGGATCCGTGGTCCGGGCCTCCAATTCCGCCGTATCGATCCACTGCGCCAGCTCCATCAATTCCCCGGCCTCGATGCCCACGGAAAGGATCAAGTCTTTCAAAGTATGGAATTTTTTCCAGTCCCGCTCGTCCCGGAAAGCGATCAGGTCCCGGGTCAGGTCGGCAAGGCGGTCGGTCATACCAAGGCGTCCGGTTTGTGGAAATCGGGTTATTGCCCCCCACCTTTTGCGCCTTTTGCCCCCATGGGGCAAGGGGGGGTGTTCTATGGTGCGGCGCAGCACAAGACGGTGTTTGACAGCCCCGTAGGGGGGATATATCAATGTTCCTTAATATTCGGATATACGGATGGTCAGGACGCCGCGATCACGCCTAACCGGCAGCCGGAAGACCCCCGAGGGGGCCAAACCGAACACCGGAAGGCGCGGCCGGGGCCGCCCTTTGACGTCATCCTGACCGGCTGTTTCGTAGGGCCCCAAAGGCCGAAACCAGGGAGTAACGTTCATGCCCACTTTCGTTTGGACGGACAAGTGCGACGGATGCAAGGGCGGTGAGGTCACCGCTTGCATGTACATTTGCCCGAACAACCTCATGAAGCTCGACACCGAGCGGATGAAGGCGTTCAACCAGGAGCCGGAGCAGTGCTGGGAATGCCAGTGCTGCGTGAAGGCCTGCCCGCAGCAGGCCATCGAGGTCCGCGCCTATCAGGACGTTGTCCCCATGGGCGGCGCCTGCATTCCGCTGCGCACCGACCAGGCCATCATGTGGACCATCAAGTTCCGCGATGGCGAGGTGAAGCGCTTCAAATTCCCGGTTCGCACCACCCCGGTCGGCTCGATCGACCCCTACGGCAACAAGCCGGAGGCGGGCAACCTGGACGACAACCTGCTGTTCACGGAATCCGGCAAGGAACTGCCCGTCATCTCTTCGTAAAGAGACGGGTGGCGTCCCAACAAGGAACAAGACTTCTCACGGCCGAGGACCGTCCCGGGTGGCGGTTAAGGCCGACGATATGGAGGAAGAAAAATGGCCGGTACGTTCGGCGATCCCGAAATCATTGATATCGAAACCGACATCCTGATCGTGGGTGGCGGCATGGCGGCTTGCGGCGCGGCTTTCGAAGCCAAGCGCTGGGCCGGCGACGACGTGAAGATCACCCTGGTCGACAAGGCCGCGATGGACCGCTCCGGCGCCGTCGCCATGGGCCTGTCGGCGATCAACACCTACCTGGGCGACCGTTCGCCCGAGGACTACTGCCGGATGGTCTCCGCCGACCTGATGGGCATCACCCGCGACGACCTGGTGTTCGACGTCGGCCGCCACGTGGACGACAGCGTGCACCTGTTCGAGGAATGGGGCCTGCCCATCTGGAAGGACAAGGAGACCGAAGGCGTTCCCCTGAAGGACGGCGGCAAGCCCGTGCGTTCCGGCAAGTGGCAGATCATGATCAACGGCGAAGGCTACAAGACCATCGTCGCCGAGGCCGCCAAGAAGGCCTTGGGCATCGAGAACATCATGGAACGCGTGTTCATCGTGAAGTATCTGCTGGATACCAACGAGGACAACCGCATCGCCGGCGCCGTCGGCTTCTCGGTGCGCGAGCACAAGCTGTTCGTGTTCAAGGCCAACGCCATCCTGAACGTGGCCGGCGGCTGCGTGAACATCTTCCGGCCCCGGTCGGTGGGTGAGGGCAACGGCCGCACCTGGTACCCGGTGTGGAACGCCGGTTCCACCTACGCCATGGCGGCGGAAGTGGGCGCCGAACTGACGATGATGGAAAACCGCTTCGTCCCGGCCCGCTTCAAGGACGGCTACGGCCCCGTGGGCGCCTGGTTCCTGCTGTTCAAGTCCAAGGCCACCAACGGTTACGGCGAGGACTACACGGTCAAGAACGCCGACATGCTGGCCGACTTCGCGCCCTACGACAAGGCGGCGGTGATCCCGACCTGCCTGCGCAACCACGCCATGCTGAAGGAAATGAAGGACGGCAACGGCCCGATCTTCATGGACACCCCGACGGCCATGGCCAAGCTGGCCGAATCGATGACGCCGAAGGAAATCAAGCACCTCGAAGCCGAGGCCTGGGAAGATTTCCTCGACATGTGCATCGGTCAGGCCGGTCACTGGGCCGGCATGAACATCCGCCCGGAAGAGACCAAGTCCGAGCTGATGCCGACCGAACCCTACCTGCTGGGTTCCCACTCCGGCTGCTGCGGCATCTGGGTGTCCGGTCCCAGCGACCTGGGCGCGCCCGACACGTGGAACTGGGGCTACAACCGCATGACCACGGTCAAGGGCCTGTTCACCGCCGGTGACGGCGTGGGCGCCTCGGGCCACAAGTTCTCGTCCGGTTCGCACGCCGAAGGCCGCATCGCGGGCAAGAACATGGTTCGCTTCGTGCGCGACCACAAGGACTTCTCGCCGTCCCTGAAGGGCGACATCAAGGAGATCGCGGAAGAGATCTACCTGCCGGTTCGGAACTACTTCGAACACAAGGACAAGACCACGGCGGAAGACATCAACCCGTTCTACATCACGCCCAAGATGTTCCAGATGCGGCTGCAGAAGTACATGGACGAGTACGTGGCCGGTTGCTCCACCTACTACCAGACCAACGCCATGATGCTGGAAATCGGCCTGCACCACGTTCAGATGCTGCAGGAAGACTCCAAGCACCTGCGGGCCAAGGACCTGCACGAGCTGATGCGGGCCTGGGAAAACTACCACCGCATGTGGGCGGCGGAAGCGCACCTGCGCCACATTCAGTTCCGCGAGGAAACCCGCTATCCGGGCTTCTTCTACCGCACGGACTTCCCGAAGCTGGACGAAGAGAACTGGAAGTGCTTCGTCAACTCCCGCTTCAACCCGGAAACCCGTGAATGGGAACTGAAGAAGGTCCCGCACGTCGACCTGGTCGAGAAGCACTACGGCTGATCCCGCCGGCCCTTTTCACCAGGGGCCACGGACACCAGATGAAGGGGGGCGACGGCTTGGCCGGCGCCCCCTTTCGACCTTTCGGACAAGAAATAAGGGGTCGGCGCGGCCGCTCCGCGCCCCCCGGACGGGAACAGGGAAACGGACCATGTCTACGCAGAACAAGACGGAAAAGGAAACCGAGGTCGAGTTGTTCGGCGACCTGGGCACCACCGAGGACGGCAGCCCCGTACAGCCGGTGCGCATGGCGGTCACCGACCAGTTCTGCTTTTCCTGCCACAAGGATGTGCCCTGCTGGAACGAATGCTGCCACGGCGCCGACATCACGCTGACGCCGGCCGACATCCTGATGCTGTGCCGCAACCTGGAACTGACGCCGACGGAGTTCCTGACCCGCTACACCGTCCCGGCGACCTGGGACAAGGCCGACCTGCCCGTCGCCAAGCTGAAGATGGGCGGCGCCGACGGAAAGGGCGCCTGCCATTTCATGAACGAGCAGGGCTGCTCGGTCTATGACTTCCGGCCCTCCACCTGCCGCTACTATCCGCTGGGGCTGGCGACCGTGAAGATGAAGGGCGCCGAGACCAAGGACGACTTCCACTTCCTGGTCAAGGAATCCCACTGCAAGGGGCACGCGGAATCCAAGATCCAGACCGTCACCGAATACCGGGACGAACAGGGGATCACCGCCTACGACGAGATCAACCGGGGCTGGATGGACATCATGATGAAGATGGCCTCGTGGCAGTCCCTGGGCGGTCCCTGGGGCGAGCAGATCACCCAGGCCAAGAAGCGCATGTTCTTCATGGTCTCGACCGACGTGGACTCGTTCCGCGAGTTCGTCTTCAACACCAAGTTCCTGGATACCTACGAGATCGATCCCGAGGCCCAGGCCATCCTGAAGGACAGCGACGAGGCCCTGCTGATGCTGGGCTTCGACTGGCTGAAGAACGTGTTCTTCAACGAGCCGACCATCCAGATGAAGGAACGGGTGCTGCAGGGCGCCATCGCCCAGGCCCGCGAGGAGATGGGGGCCTCCTGACCCCCGGCCTTCCCAAGGTGCGCCGGCGGCGATAAGGTCTGCCAGGACCATCGAGGAGGGGCCGGACCATCATGGATGTCGCCCTGGACCTGTTCGGGCCCATCGCCGACGACCTGCCCGCGCCCGTGGCGTTCCTGGACGCCGCCGGCCGCCTGATCTATGCCAACCGCGCCTATCGGGACCGCCTGGCGGTGCGCGGCGAGATCCTGGGCCGGCCCCTGGCCGAGGTCCTGGACGCGGCCTATTTCGGCAAGCTTCGGCCCCACCTGAACGCCGCCCTGGCCGGCGAGAAGGCCGACGTGACCCTGCCGGCCCCGCACCCGCACCTGGGGGTCCGCCACCTGCGCACGGTGCTGCTGCCCCGCCGTGCCGCCGACGGGCGGATCAGCGGCGTGCTGCTGTACGACACCGACGTGACCGATGCCCTGACGGCCCGGGCCGCCCAGCGCGACAGCGAAAGCCGCTACCGCCTGATCGTCGAACTGGCGCCGGACATGATCGTCATGCACCGCCAGGGGATGATCGAGGTGATCAACCCGGCCGGGGCGCGGATGCTGGGCGCCGCCGATGCCGCCGAACTGGTCGGCCGCAAGCTGATGGACTTCGTCCACCCCGCCTACCGCGGCAAGGCCCTTGGCCGCCTGGCCCGGCTGAAGTCGGACCGCTTCGTGCCCCTGTCCAACATCAAGCTGCTGCGCCAGGACGGCACCACGGTGATGGTCGAATCCACGGGCGCCCTGACCAACCCGGAAAACCCGTTGATCATCACCGTGGCCCGCGACATGTCGGACCGGGTGGAGGCCCGTGCCGAGCTGGTCCAGGCGTCCAAGCTGGCTACCCTGGGCCAGGTGGCCGCCGGCGTGGCCCACGAGTTGAACCAGCCCCTGGCGGTCATCGGCATGAGCGCCGAGGGCGCCCTGTCGGCCCACCAGGAAGGCGCCGTGGCATGCGACGCCCTGGTGGAAAGCCTGCGCACCATCGCCGCCCAGGCGCGGCGCATGTCGGACATCACGTCGCAGCTTGGCGGGTTCAGCCGCCGTCAGAGCGACGACGTGGAACTACTTGATCCCGTTGAATGTGTCGAGAACGCCGTGGGCCTGATCGCCCACCAGTTCCAGCTCTGCGACATCACCGTGGCGATGGACCTGGCACCCTGCGGCGCCTGCGTGGCGGGGCAGGCGGTGCAGGTCGAGCAGGTGCTGTTGAACCTGCTGACCAACGCCCGCGACGCCATCGAGGCCCGGCGCGCCGAAACGCCGGGGGCCGAGGTTCCGGGCCGGGTGCGGGTGGCCGTGGCCCGCCAGGACGGCCAGGTGACCATCACCGTGTCCGACAACGGTGGCGGCGTGCCTGCGGCCCTGCGCGACAGCGTCTTCGACGCCTTCTTCACCACCAAGCCGCCGGGCATCGGCACGGGCCTGGGCCTGTCGGTCAGCGCCGGGATCGTGCGCGAACACGGTGGGCGCATCGCGCTGGACGAAGGCGGCGAGGGGGCCGTGTTCCGGGTCGTGCTGCCGGCCCTGCCCGACGACCTGGAGGCGGCTTCGCCGGCCCCCGCGCCGGTCGCCACGCCGGCCCCCGCGCCCGCTCCGGCCCCGGACGACGAGGACGAGATCGCCATCCTGGTGGTGGACGACGAACCCCTGATCGCGTCGGAGATCAAGGCCTTCCTGGAACGGCGCGGATGCCGCGTGACCACCGCGGCCCATGGCGAGGAGGCCCTGGCCCGCCTGCGCGACGGGGTGCCCGACGCCCTGGTCACCGTCCTGCGCATGCCGGGCATGGACGGGCTGCGCCTGGTGCGCCGGGTGCACCAGGACCACCCGGACCTGCCATCCATGGTCATGACCGGCGGCGTGATCGACGCCGAGGAGCGGGCCGAACTGGACCGCCTGGGTTGCCGCGTGCTGTTCAAGCCCCTGTCCCTGCGGGACCTGTGGGACGTGCTGGGCGACCTGTCGGCCTAGGAGGGCCTAGGAGGGCCTAGGAGGGCCTAGGAGGGGTCGTCGGGCGTGAAGCCCAGTTCGATGGCCGCCCGCACGGCCTGGGTCCGGTTGGCCACCGACAGCTTGCGGTACACCCCCTTCAGGTGGACCTTGACGGTGATCTCCCTGAGGCCCAGCAGGCGGGCGATCTCCTTGTTGGGGTGGCCGGCGGTCAGCAGCGACAGCACGTCGCGCTCGCGCTGGGTCAGCCGGCCCAGGGCCGTGTCGCCGCTGGCGCACGGGGTGGGCGAGGGGGCCCCGGCGGCCAGGTCGGCGGGCAGGAAGCGGCCGCCGGCCAGCACCGAGCGCAGGGCGCCCAGCATGGCCTCGGCGCCCAGGGTCTTGGGGATGAAGCCGTTGGCGCCGTGGCGCAGGGCCGCCTGGGCGTCGGCGGCGTCCACCACGCCGGTCAGGATTACGATGGGCACGGCGGGACAGCGCGCCCGCATCACCTCCAGCCCGATGAACCGGTTCATGCCGGGCATCAACAGGTCCAGGATCACCAGGTCCGGTTGGGGCATGCGGGCCAGCCGGTCCAGGGCGTCCGGAAAGCTGTCGGCCTCGTGCACGGTGACCGTGTCGTCCAGGTCACGCAACAGCCCGCCCACGGCCTCCCGGATCAGGCGATGATCGTCAGCGAACAGGATGTGCACGCAAGAACGGCCCCTCGATGGTCGTTTCCTCCGGCCTTCGAGCGGCCCTGGGTGAGGCTCCAATATAGGTGGCGCCCCGGAAGGAAACAGCGTTAAAGGGGCTCCTTATGCCGAAAAAATCATAAAACTGCATGTATTTCCATCAACAAGATCATTGGTCTGTCCTTATTTATCCCTGAGTTAAGAATCATGCGCGAAAAGGGGGACGGGCGTGGGGTTTCCTGGTAAACTCGTCAACT
Organism: Rhodobacterales bacterium; assembly: GCA_020446745.1. Lineage (GTDB taxonomy): Bacteria > Pseudomonadota > Alphaproteobacteria > Rhodospirillales > JACKKN01 > JAGREA01. Next base: position 9,086 of record JAGREA010000237.1, read on the forward strand.
GGTTAACCATGTGCGCGGAGCATTAAGAATGGCCGGTTTGCCCAACGCCACGGCATCTCCCGTCACCGGAGCCGCCCCGTCGAGCGTCGTCGATGTCGATGCGGGGGCCTCCGTCGTCGGCCTGCCCGCGGGCCTTGACCTGGGCGGGGCGGAATACACCCGCGCCGGCGCCAACCTGGTGATCGCCGACGATGCCGGCCACACGGTGGTGCTGCGGGGCTTCTTCGAACTGGCCGATCCGCCCACCCTGACCACGGCCGACGGCATGACCGTGGCCGGCACCCTGGCCACGCGCCTGGCCGGGCCCCAGGCCCCGGGCATGGTGGCCCAG
>JAGREA010000238.1 GCA_020446745.1 Rhodobacterales bacterium
TCGCTCCCGCCCCCTCCACCTGTCGCTCCCGCGAAGGCGGGAGCCCATTGGCGGCGGATGCCGGAGTACGTCTTTTCAGAAAAAAGGTTAACCACAGAGACACAGAGGCACAGAGAAATTGTGCCGGTGGAAAGGATTCACTCACCACAGAGAACACAGAGATGCACAGAGATCACACAGAGAAGGAAGAGAGGCGCGCTTCGCGCGCAATCCTTTTCTGCTTCGCGCAGCGAAGCCTCTGTGGATTCTCTGTGCATCTCTGTGTTCTCTGTGGTTTATCTTTCTTTTCTTCTGAGATGCCGTGCACCGGCCTCTGCCGCCATTGGGCTCCCGCCTTCGCGGGAGCGACAGGTGGAGGGGGCGGGAGCGACGGTGGGGAAAGCGGAAACGACGGGTGGTGGGTGCGGAAACGACCGGTGGTGGGCGCGGGAGCGACGGGTGGTGGGCGCGGGAGCGATGGTTGGAGGTGGGGCGACGGTTGGGACGACGCCGGGGATCCCCTCCGCGTCCCGCCGCGCCCTCCGCGTTCAACCCCCCCTAGGCCCCCGCCTTCAGCCGTACCAGCAAATCCTCCATCTCGCGCTTCTCGAACGCCAGGCTGTCGGCCAGGTCGCCCCTGGGCGCCTGGTTCAGGGCCCGGTCCAGGCGGCCGATCACCCGTTCCGCCGCCCGGGCCGCGTCGTCGCGTACCGATTTGCCCGGACAGTCCAGGGTGATCTGGCGGTCCATCATCAGTTCCGAATAGGCCTCGTGGTCCGTCGCCGCCAACTCGGCCAGGCGGGCGTCCAGCTCGGTCCAGGCCTCGGCCCACTGGCGGAAGGCCGGGCCTTCCGGCTGGTCCTCCAGCAGGTCCATCAGGCGCACGAACTGCCAGATGTCGCAGGTGATCGTCTTCATGGGGATTCCGTAGCGGATCGTCGCGCCAGACGCCACCCCAGAAGCGCCCCCACGGCCCCCATCACCGCCATGGCGTGGAACGCCCCGCCGCCCAGGGCGGCGTACAGGTCGCCCGACACGTACAGCGCCAGCCCCACGCCGATGCCCATGACGGCGGCCGAATAGAGCGCCTGGGCCGAGGCCGACAGGGTGGCCGGCACGGTGGTACCCATGTGGTGGATGGCCGCCAGGTGGGCGCCGCCGTAGGTGAAGGCGTGCAGGGCCTGCATGGGCACCAGCACCCACAGGGAATCGGTCAGCCCCGTGGCGCCCCAGCGCACCGCCGCCGCCAGGCCCGACAGGTACAGCAGCCGCATGGCCCCCACCCGGCGCAGCACCCACCCGCCCACGGCGAACAGGGCGATCTCGGCGATCACGCCCTCGGCCCACAGGGCGCCGATCAGGTCCTCGCCGAAGCCCACGGCCCGCCAGTGCAGGGTGGCGAAGCCGTAATACAGGCCGTGGCTGCCCTGCACGGCGGCACAGGTGGCCAGGAACAGCACGAACCGCCGGTCGCGCAGCAGCGGCCCCAGGGCCCAGCGGCCCGCCGTGAGCCCCGCCTGGCGCCGGTCGGGCAGCACCAGGCAGGCCGCCAGGGTGACGGCCAGGCCGGCCAGGACCATCCAGTAGATGCGGTCGGCCGAGGCATCCACCAGCAGCCGCCCGCCGGCCACCGAGGTCAGGATGAAGGTGATCGAGCCCCACAGGCGCACCCGGCCGTACTGGGTTGCACCTTCCTGGGCGGCGCGCAGGGCCAGGCTTTCGGCCAGCGGCATCACCGCCGGCCAGACGGCGAAGAACAGCAGGTTGACCAGCAGGATGGGCCAGAAGCCGTCGGCCAGGGCGAAGGCCGCCATGGCCGCCAGGGCGGCCAGGATCAGCACCACCATCAGCGGCTTGCGGTCGCCGCGCCGGTCGGCCACCTGGGCCACCAGGGGGTTGCCGATCACCTTCACCCCCACGCCCAGGCCCAGGATCAGGCCGATGTCGGCCGTGGACAGACCCTGGTCGGCCAGCCACAGGGGCCAGAACGGCAGGTGCACGCCGACGACCAGGAAATAGGCCGCGTAGAAGGCGGACAGGCGGAAGGCGGTCATGCCCGGGTCCATGGCTGGTGGTGGCGGCGGCCAGCCGGCCGCGCGGCCCATCCTCCTAGCGGAAATTGACCCGCAAGGCAAAAGGCGCGGTGCGGGGGCGGCCTTGTGTTGATCCTGCATTGCAGCATTTGCCGCAAAGGCGTATCCATGGGGCCGAACCAAGAATAATCCAGGACGGGGGTCCCATGGCGCGCATTGCCGTGGTTGGATCGGTGGCCTGCGACGAGGTGGTGCTGCTGCGCCAGCCGTTGCGGACCGGTCGCCACATCGAAGGACGAATCGGGTCGCGCCGCCTGGGGGGCGGCGGGGCCTGCACCGCGGTGCCGCTGGCCATGGCCGGGCACGCCGTGTCGCTGATCAGCGCCATCGGCGACGATGAACTGAGCGACCACCTGCTGGCCGAACTGGCCGCCACCGGCGTGTCGGTGGGCGACGTGGTGCGCCTGAAGGGCGGGCCCACCCGCTCCATCGTCATGATCGACGAGCTGGGCGAGCGCACCATCGTCAACCTGGAACGGCGGGTGGAGGAAGACCCGCCGCTGCGCCTGCTGGACGTGCAGGTGGACCTGGTCTACGTGCGCAGCCGGGCCCGCGAGCTGGAAGGCCTGATGCGCATCATGTCCCAGCGCTGCCGGGTGGTGGCCCATATCCCGCCCATTTCCGATGGCGCCCGCCCGGCCCAGATCCTGGTGGGATCGGCCTCCGACATCGACAGCGGCGACCTGAACGACCTGTGGGCCCTGGGCCAGCGGGTGGGCGGCGAGGTGGTGGAATGGGTGGTGCTGACCAGCGGCGGTGGCGGGGCCATGGCCGTCAGCGCCGATCAGGTGCTGAAGGCGCGGGCGCCCAAGGTGGAGGCCGTGGACACCACCGGCGCCGGCGATGCCTTTTCCGCCGGCCTGTCCCACGCCCTGGCCAGCGGCCAGCCCATGCAGCAGGCCCTGGAAACGGCCGTGCAGTGGGGCAGCGAATCGGTGAAGTGGCACGCCTCGATCCTGCCGGCCGAGGCGTTCCGCCGGCTTATGTGAATTCCCGTTCCAGGTAGCCCAGGCCGGCCACGGCGCGGCTGCCGTACCACGAGATCATCTCGCCATCCACCAGGCGCGCCTTGCCCTCGGCCGCCGGATGGGCGGCGATGAAGGCGGCCAGGTGGTCGGCGGTGAAGGGGAACGGCTCGGTGGCCAGCAGGATCAGGTCCAGGCCGGCAATCAGGTCGTCGGTCCAGTCCAGGCGCGGGTAGCGGTCGCCGCCCACCCAGCACAGGGTGTCGATGCCGGCCAGGGCCAGCATGCGCGAGATGTAGGTGTCGCGCGACACCGTCATCCACGGGTCCTTCCAGATCAGGTAGGCGGCCTTGCGATCCGGCCAGTCCCGGGCGGTGACCGAATCGTAGGCCGCCTGGAAGCGGGCGCACAGGGCCTCGGCCGCCGCTTCCCGCCCGAACAGGCCGCCCATCAGGCGGTAGAGGCCCAGGTTGTCGGCCACCTGCACCGGGTGGGTGACGATCACCTCCAGGCTCTGGGCGGCCAGGGTATCGGCCAGTTCGCGGGGCGTCTCGTCGATGTTGACGACCACGTGGGTGGCGTCCAGGGCCGCCAGCTTGTCCATGTTCACGGTCTTGGTGCCGCCGATGCTGCGGGCTTCCCGCACCCGGTCCTTGGGGTGCACGCAGAAGGCCGTGCGGCCCACCGGCGCCAGGTCCAGGTCGAACAGCAGTTCGGTGATGCTGGGCACCAGCGAGACGATGCGCGCCCCGTCGCCGGCGGGCGCGTGCTCGACGCCCGCCGCGTCCCGCAACGGGGTCACGAATTGTCGCCGTCCGCCAGGTCGGCCAGGGCGCCGGCCAGCGAGCCCTCGCCCTTGTGGGAGGTCACGGCCATGAGCATGCGCCCGGCCAGGCGCGAGAACGGCAGGCTCTGCAGCCACACCTTGCCCGGCCCGGTCAGCTTGGCGAAGAACACGCCCTCGCCGCCGAACAGCATGGACTTGATGCCGCCGGCCCGGGTCACGTCGTAGTCCACGGTGGCGGTCAGGGCGGCCAGGCAGCCGGTGTCCACGTGCAGGGTCTCGCCGGGGCCCAGTTCCCGTTCCACCACCGTGCCGCCGGCGTGCACGAACACCCAGCCGTCGCCTTCCAGCTTCTGCATGATGAAGCCCTCGCCGCCGAACAGGCCGGTCAGGATCTTCTTCTGGAAGGCGATGCCGATGGACACGCCCTTGGCGGCGGCCAGGAAGCTGTCCTTCTGGCAGATCAGGGTGCCGCCCACGTCGGGCAGGTGGATGGGCAGCA
>JAGREA010000239.1 GCA_020446745.1 Rhodobacterales bacterium
TCGTCCAGCATCAGGATGTCGGGCTTTTCCAGCAGCAGGCGGCACAGCGCCACCCGGCGCCGCTCGCCGCCCGACAGCTTGGTCACGTTGGCGGCGCCGTCGGGGCAGCGCAGCGCGTCCATGGCGATCTCCACGGTGCGGTCGATCTCCCACCCGTTCACGGCATCGATCTTTTCCTGCAGCTCGCCCTGTTCGGCCAGCAGGGCGTTCATCTCGTCGTCGTCCATGGGCTCGGCGAATTTGGCGCTCAGCTCGTTGAAGCGGTCCACCAGGTCCTTGGTCTCGCCCAGGCCCAGCATCACGTTGCCGGCCACGTCCAGGTCCGGGTCCAGGTGCGGCTCCTGGGACAGGTAGCCCACGCGCACGCCCTCGGCGGCCCAGGCCTCGCCGCCGAAGTCCTCCTCGAGCCCCGCCATGATGCGCATCAGGGTGGACTTGCCGGCGCCGTTCACGCCCAGCACGCCGATCTTGGCGCCGGGCAGGAAGCTCAACGTGATGCCCTTCAGGACCTCGCGCCCGCCGGGGAAGGTCTTGGTCAAATTCTTCATCACGTAGACGTACTGGTAGGACGCCATGCCGGGTCTCCATGGATCGGGGGATGGTCCGCGGGCCGTCCGGGCGCCGGGCGCGCCGGACTGTCCTGGTGCGGGCCGGGTACGGGCCGGATACGGGAAGCCGGTTTTACCCCAAGCCCGCGCCGGCCGCAATGCGCCAGGGCGGGCGGGCGGAACGGGCGGGCGGGGCGCCCGGCCATGGCGCAGCGGCGCGGTCGGGCTTTACAATTTTTTTCAATTCAATCCTTCCTGAAAACTATGAAATTACCGAAAAAGCGTGGACTATGATCACTTAGTTGTCCGCGTTCTTGCGAAATGCTATTGATGACACGTCGTTCGGCCATGGCTGGAGGGAGCCCGGGGTCGAATTTGGGTAGGAGCAATAAGCGCCAACAGATTGATGGGTCGTTCTTTTTCCGGGAACGGCCAGGGGACGTTGCGGGCAGCGACTCGTTGGCGGTTTTATTGCCTTCTGATGACACCTGTTTTCCTTTGGGAGGAAAGAAAGATGTCCAACGGTGAACAATCAGGTCTCGCCTACTGGAAAGAGAACCTGAGACTGGTCACGATCTGCCTGATCATTTGGGCCATCGTGTCCTACGGGTTTGGGATTATTTTGCGACCGGCGCTGAGCGGGATCTCGGTGGGCGGCACGGACCTTGGCTTCTGGTTTGCCCAGCAGGGGTCCATGATCGTCTTCCTGGTGCTGATCTTCTTCTACGCCATCCAGATGAACAAGCTGGACCGCAAGTACGACGTCCACGAAGACTGAGGGGGGAGTCCGTTCGATGGAGCTTCAAACGCTTACCTATATCTTTGTGGGCGGCACGTTCGCGCTCTACATCGGTATCGCCATCTGGGCCCGCGCGGCCACGACCGGCGAATTCTATGCCGCCGGCCGCGGCGTGCACCCGGTGGCCAACGGCATGGCCACGGCGGCCGACTGGATGTCGGCAGCCTCGTTCATTTCCATGGCCGGCCTGATCGCCTTCATGGGCTATGACGCCTCGCTGTTCCTGATGGGCTGGACCGGCGGCTACGTGCTGCTGGCCATGCTGCTGGCGCCGTACCTGCGCAAGTTCGGCAAGTTCACGGTGCCGGAATTCATCGGTGACCGCTTCTACAGCCAGACCGCGCGCATCGTCGCCGTGATCTGCCTGATCGTCGCCTCCATCACCTACGTGATCGGGCAGATGAAGGGCATCGGCGTGGCGTTCTCGCGGTTCCTGGAAGTGCCCTACGACATCGGCCTGTTCGCCGGCATGGGCATCGTGTTCGTGTACGCCGTGTTGGGCGGCATGAAGGGCATCACCTATACCCAGATCGCCCAGTACTGCGTGCTGATCCTGGCCTACACCATTCCGGCCGTGTTCATCTCGCTGCAGATCACCGGCAACCCGCTGCCCCAGCTGGGCCTGTTCAGCGACACCACGGCCGACGGGGTGCCCCTGTTGACCAAGCTGAACCAGACCCTGATCGGCCTTGGGTTCGGCGAATACACGGCCCAGAAAAGGTCCACCCTGGACCTGACGCTCTACACCCTGTCGCTGATGATCGGCACCGCGGGCCTGCCCCACGTGATCATCCGCTTCTTCACCGTGCCCAAGGTGCGTGACGCGCGCTTCTCGGCCGGCTGGGCGCTGGTCTTCATCGCCATCCTGTACACCACGGCCCCGGCCGTGGGGTCCATGGCGCGCCTGAACCTGACCAACACCATCCAGACCGGCGAAGTGGGTTCGCCCGACGGCAACCTGAAGTACGACGAGCGGCCCCAGTGGTTCAAGAACTGGGAAAAGACCGGCCTGCTGAA
>JAGREA010000240.1 GCA_020446745.1 Rhodobacterales bacterium
CGCCCGGTGCGCGGCGGCCACCACCGGCCGGTCGAAGGGGGCCCAGCGGTGTTCCACCTGCCCCCGGACGAAATCCGCCAGGTCGGCGGCGCCGGCCACCGCCCCCGCGTCGGCCAGGTTCTCCAGGCCCGACGAGAAGGCGATGGCGCCCGAGGGGAAGAAGCTGTCGCCGTGCTGCAGGGCGACCAGAAGGCGGGCCGCGTCAGTCATCGTCGACGACCAAGGCGGCGGCCGTGTCCAGCAGCGGGGCGAGCCGTTCCAGGTAGTCCGCGCGCGGCCCTTCCAGGGCGATCAGGATGTCGCCGCCGTCGAACCGCACGGTCCAGTGGTGGTTGCCGGCGTGGTAGCCGGTTTCCAGGGCCGCCGCCCGGTCGGCCGGCCGCACCCGCAGCCAGGCCTGTTGGGCCAGTCGCACCACCACGGCCCGGCGCGGTTCCAGCAGCAGCACGGCGCCGTTGCCCAGTTCGACGTCGCGCGGCAGGGCGATGGCGCAGTCGGTGCCCCGGTCGGTGGTCACGCGCAGGCGCCGGCGGCGGGTGTCGGCCAGGTTCAGGTCGATGTATTCGATGCCGCCGGCGTGGCCGACGTGGTGCAGCGCGTCGGCGAACCTGGCGTCGCTCGCCATGCCCAGAACGGTGGTCAGCAGCATGTTCCCGGACCTCCTGCCGGTGGGCGGCACCTGGGTGTCAGATCGTCATGTGCCTTTGGATCAGGTCCTCGGACAGGTCGGCCACGGGCCCTTCGGCCACCACCCGGCCCTTTTCCATCATGGTGAAGCGGTGCGCGGCCTTGCGGGCGAAGCCCACGTTCTGTTCCACCAGGATGATGGTCAGGCCCAGGCGCCGGTTCATGATCTGGATGGTTTCCTCGATCTGCTCGACGATGTTGGGCTGGATGCCCTCGGTCGGCTCGTCCATGAGCAGCACCTGGGGATCCACGGCCAGGGCCCGGGCGATGGCCAGCTGCTGCTGCTGGCCGCCCGACAGCACGCCGCCCGGCCGGTTCAGGTTTTCCATCAGGTAGGGGAACAGTTCCGACACGATGTCGGGGATGGCCCGCTTGCCGTCCGACCGGGCGAAGCAGCCCATCAGGATGTTCTCGCGGATCGTGAAGTCGGGGATGATCTCGCGGCCCTGGGGCACATAGGCGATGCCGGCCCGCGAGCGCTCGTGGGTGGCCTTGCCCAGGATGTCGGCGCCGTCCAGCATCATGCTGCCCCGCACGCCGTCGGTCAGGCCCATGATGGTCTTCAGCAGGGTCGTCTTGCCGACGCCGTTGCGGCCCAGGATGGTGTGGATGGTGCCGCCCTCGACGGTCATGGTGACGCCGTGCAGGACGTGGCTGCGGCCGTAGAAGCTGTCCAGATTGGCCAGTGCGAGCATTACTTGATCCCTCCGCTGCCCAGGTAGGCGCGCCGGACGTCCTCGTTGGTCTCGATCTCGGCGATGGTGCCGCTGGCCAGGAACTTGCCCAGGTGCATGACCGTGATGTGGTGGGCGATCTCGCGCACGAAGGACATGTCGTGTTCCACCACCAGCAGGGTGTGGCGGCCCTTCAGGTCGTTGATGATGCGCGACGTCTTCAGGGTTTCGGCCTGGGTCATGCCGGCCGTGGGCTCGTCCAGCAGGATGATCTTGGGGTTCTGGACGATCAGCATGCCCAGCTCCAGCCACTGGGTCTCGCCGTGGGACAGGTTGCCGGCCAGCTCGTTCTGGCGGGTATCCAGGCCCACCAGTTCCAGCACCTCGTCGATGCGCCGCACCCGGTCGGCGGGCAGCCGCGAGCCCAGGTTGCGCAGCACGGCCGGGTGGACGGTGGCCGCCACCTCCATGTTCTGGCGCAGCGACAGCTCGCGGAACACGCTGGGGATCTGGAACTTGCGCCCCAGGCCCTGCTGCACGATGCGGTGCGGGGCCCAGTTGGTGATCTCGGTCTCGTCGATGTAGATGTGGCCCTCGGTGGCCTTGGTCTTGCCGCTGATCAGGTCCATCAGGGTGGTCTTGCCGGCCCCGTTGGCCCCCAGCAGGACCATCAGCTCGCCCTCGTCGATGCTCATGGAGAAGCCGTCGACGGCCTTGAAGCCGCCGAAGTCCACCCCCACGCCGTCAATCAACAGTGCAACCGTCATTGGTCCGTTCCTTCCCCGGGTCAGGCTTTTTCGGCGTTGTCGCCGGGGGCCAGGTCCTGCTTCGCCTTGCCGTTACGGGCCAGGCGGTCCACCAGGTCGCCGGTGAACCCGGCCAGGCCGCGCGGCATGAACAGCACCACGCCGACGAACAGGAAGCCCAGGATCGCCTTCCAGGCCTCGACGAAGGTTTCCGTTTCGCTGACCGAGGCGGCGATCACGTTGATCAGCACGGCGCCGATGCAGGCGCCGATCAGCGAGTTGCGCCCGCCCACCGCGGCCCACACCACCATCGAGATGCTGAAGGTCAGGTCCATGAAGGTGGGCGAGGCGAATTCGGCGGCGATCACGTACAGCATGCCGGCGAACCCGGCGATGCCCGCCGACACGGCGAAGAAGAAGGTCTGGTAGAGCGCGATGTTGAAGCCCAGGAAGCTGGTCCGGTTGGCGTCGTCGCGCAGGGCCTGCAGGATCAGCCCGGCCCGGGTGTTGACCAGCCAGTGGGTCAGCAGCAGCACGATGATCAGCGACACGGCGACCAGGTAGTAGGTCTGCACCAGGTAGGGGTCGAATTCGAACCCGCCCACGGTGAACCAGCCCAGGTCGGTCAGGCCGTTGAAGCCGTTGGTGATGGGCTGGGCGTCGATCACCAGCAGGCGCACCAGCAGCACCGTGGCCAGGGTGATGATGGACACGAACACGCCGGAAATGCGCTGCGCGAACATGGCATAGCCCAGGCCGAGCGCCAGCAGCACCGGCACCACCAGCCCCATGGCCACGCCGAACCACTGGGACTGGAACGGAATCCACAGGAACGAGCCGGAATTGATGCAGCACAGGTCGGTCACCGCGCCCGGTTCGGCGTTCCACAGCATGAAGTCGGGCACCGGCTTGTCGGCCCCCTGGTTCAGGCTGGTGGGGCTGGCCAGCTTCAGCGACATGGCCAGCATGTAGGCGCCGGCGCCGAAGAACAGCCCCTGGCCCAGGTTGAGGATGCCGGCATAGCCCCAGGACAGCGAGATGGCCACGCCCAGCATGCCGTAGACCAGGTACTTGGCGATGCGGTTCAGCCAGAAATCGTCCATGAACAGGGGCATGGCCAGGATCGCGGCGAACAGCAGCACGTAGGAAAGCAGTTCGAATTTCTTCTTGTGGTCGAGCATGGTGCCTTCCCCGCCGTCAACGGCCCTTGTAGGAGAACAGGCCTTTCGGCCGCCACATGATGATCAGGATGACCACGCCGAACACCACGGCGCGGGCCAGGATGTCGTTGGACAGGCTGGCGGCGATGCCGTTGATCTGGCCCAGCAGGCCGGCCGCGGCGATGCTGCCCAGCAGGCTGCCGACGCCCCCCACCACCACGACCATGAAGCCATCCACCACCATGGACGAGCCCATGTCGGGGAACACGGTCTTGAAGCCCGACATCATCACCCCGGCGATGCCGGCCAGGCCCGAGCCGTAGGCGAAGGTCAGCGCGTTGATGCGCTTGGTGTCGATGCCGCAGGCGGCGGCCATGTTGGGGTTGCGCATGATGGCCCGCACCTGCACCCCCAGGGCCGTCTTGTAGACCAGCCACCAGGTCAGGAAGGCCAGGGCCAGGGTGAGCAGGATGATGAAGCTGCGGTAGGGCTGGATGACCACGTCGCCGATGGCGATGGTCTCGCGCAGCACCGCCGGCACGTCCACCTTCTGCAGGCCCGGGCCCAGGCCGGGGATGTGGATGTCGAAGAATCCCAGGCCGAATTCCAGGCGCACGGCCTGCTGGATCAGGATGCCCACGCCCCAGGTGGCCAGCAGGGTATCCAGCAGGCGCCCGTACAGGCGCCGCACCACCAGGCGTTCGATCAGGAAGCCCAGGCCCCCGGCCACCACGAAGGCCACGGGGATGGCGAAGAAGATGTTCAGCTTCAGGTACATGCCGACCATGACGGCCGTATAGGCGCCGACCATGACCATTTCGCCGTGGGCCATGTTGATGACCCCCATGGCGCCGTAGGTGATGGTCAGGCCCAGCGCGATCAGCAGCAGGATCGAGCCCAGGCTCAACCCGATAAAGATGA
>JAGREA010000241.1 GCA_020446745.1 Rhodobacterales bacterium
ACCAGGCCACCTTCACCGGCTTGCGGGCCCCGGTTTCCCGCTTGCGGATGTACTGCGCCGTCAGCAAGCCGGAATCCCGGAAATCCACGGCGCAGTGGGCCGTCACGCCCTCGGCGGTGATGCCGTTGATCAGGTCCACCACCACCGTGCCGCCGGCCGCATAGCGATCCACCAGGTCGTTCAGCCCGTCGGCGCTGATGGCGCTGACGATCAGGGCGTCGGCGCCGCTGGCCAGGCACTGGCGGATCTGCTGGCGCTGGGTGGACAGATTGCCGTAGCCGCCGGCCTCGAACAGGCGCAGGCCCACGCCCTGGCGCCGGGCCTCGTTGATCAGGCCGTAGTTGACGGCCGACCAGTAGGGTTCCTTCAGGTGGGGAATGGACGCGCAGATCCGCCAGGGCCGGTTGGCGCGGTCCAGCGGGGTGTAGGTGGCCGCTTCCCGGTTCGTGGTTCCGCCTTCGGTGCGGTGCCAGACGTCGACGCTGACGGGAAACCAGGAATCCTTGGCCTGGGCGGCGGGCCCGGGCCACAAATTGGCCAGGAACACGGCCAACAGCAATGGATGCGCGCACCGGGTTCGTTTTGGTGTGGCCAAACGCGAACCTCATTGTTTGTCGCTCGACCCGTCGCGCCCCCATCCACTTGATCGAGCCCATCGAGAGTGGTTGCTACCACCACATAAATCTTACTTGGAAACGCGGTGCGAGCAAAACCATTTCGTGGATTCCCGCATCCGTGCGTAGCACCATCACCGGCCGGAACCGGGTCCGGTCACTTGCCGCCGAACAGGGTGCCCAGCACGCCGCGGATGATCTGCCGGCCCAGGCTGGAGCCCACGGCCCGGGCCACGGACTTGGCGAAGGCCTCGCCCACGCCCTGGCGGTTGCCGCCGCCGGACCGGGATGCCTTGCGCTCGGCCGCCTCGGCCCGCTTGCGCCGTTCGGCCTCGGCCTTTTCCGCCGCCTGGCGGGCGGCATCCTCGTCCCGTTCCCGCTGCAGGGCGGCTTCCCGGTCGGCCAACCGCTCGTAGGCGGATTCCCGGTCCACGGCCGTCTCGTAGGTGCCTTTCAGGGGCGAGCGGTTGAACAGGGCCTGGCGGGCCGCGTCGTCCAGGGGGCCGAACTGGCTGCGCGGCGGCGCCATCAGGGTGCGTTCCACCACGCTGGGCACGCCCTTGGCGTCCAGGGTGGAGACCAGGGCCTCGCCCACGCCCAGGGTGCCGATGACCTCCTCGGTGTCGAAGGCCGGGTTCTGGCGAAAGGTTTCCGCCGCCGCCCGCACGGCCTTGCGGTCGCGGGGCGTGAAGGCGCGCAGCGCGTGCTGGATGCGGTTGCCCAGCTGGCCGATCACCTGGTCGGGCACGTCGTTGGGGTACTGGGTGATGAAGAACACCCCCACGCCCTTGGAACGGATCAACCGCACCACCTGGGTGATCTTTTCCAGCAGGGCGGCGGGGGCCTGGCTGAACAGCAGGTGGGCCTCGTCGAAGAAGAACACCAGGCGCGGCCGGTCGGCGTCGCCCTGCTCGGGCAGGTTCTCCATCAGCTCGGCCAGCAGCCACAGCAGGAAGGTGGCGTAGATGCGCGGCGACTGGTACAGCGTGGTGGCGTCCAGGATGCTGATCACGCCGCGGCCGGAAAAATCCGTCTGCATCAGGTGGTCGATCTTCAGCGCCGGTTCGCCGAAGAAGGCCTCGCCGCCCGCCTCCTCCAGCACCAGCAGGCGCCGCAGGATGGCGGTGACGCTGGGCCGGGACACCCGGCCATAGGTGCGTTCCAGGTCCGGCGCATGGTCGGCCACGAAATTCAGCATGGCCCGCAGGTCCTTGATGTCCAGCAGCAGCAGGCCCTCGTCGTCGGCCAGGCTGAAGGCCACCTGCAGCACCCCTTCCTGGGTCTCGTTCAGTTCCAGCAGGTTGGCCAGCAGGGTGGGGCCCATTTCGGTGATGGTGGTGCGCACCGGGTGGCCCTTCTGCCCCAGCACGTCCCAGAACAGCACCGGGTTGGCCTCGAACGGGTGCTCCGCCTGGCCGATGTAGGCCAGGCGCTCGTCGATCTTGCGGTGGGGCTTGCCGGGGCCGGCCAGGCCCGACAGGTCGCCCTTGATGTCGGCCGTGAACACGGGCACGCCCAGGCGCGAGAAGCTTTCGGCCAGCACCTGCAGCGTCACCGTCTTGCCGGTGCCGGTGGCCCCGGTGATCAGGCCGTGGCGGTTGGCCATGGCGGCATCCAGCAGGATCTGCCGTTCGCCGTTGCCGCCCAGAAGGATGCCCGTTTCGGTCATGGCGTTTCGTCCCCATCCCTGTCCATTCGGCCGTTCACCCGGCCCCGATTCCTGTCCTATCCTAACCCGGACAGGGGCGGCTGTGACCGCCGTCATGCCCGGAAGGGGCCAGGGGAGCGGGAAGGGGCCATCATGGCACAGCGGGGCACGGTCGTCGTCGTGGGCGGCGGCATCATCGGCACGGTGGCGGCGCGGCGCCTGGCCGCCGACGGCTGGGCGGTGACGGTGTTGGAACCGGGCCCGCTCGAAGCCGCCTGCTCGTTCGGCAATGGCGGCGCCGTGGGGCCCGATTCCTGCGTGCCCTTTTCCCTGCCGGGCATGATGCGCCAAGTGCCCCGGTGGCTGATGGATGCCACGGGGCCGGTGTCGGTGGCGCCGGCCTATGCCCTGCGCGCCGCCCCCTGGCTGTGGCGCTGGATCCGCGCCGGCAACCTGGACCGGGCCCGGGCCGTGGCGACGGCCATGCGGGCCCTGCACGGCGACAGCCTGACCGGTTATCGCGAGCTTCTGGGCCCCGCCGCCTATGGTGCGCTGTTCCGCGAGACGGGCAGCCTTTACCTGTATGAATCCGACGAACCGGGCCGGGCCGAGGCCACGGGCCGGGCCCTGCAGCGGAACCTGGGAGTGACCCCGCAGTCCCTGTCGGCAGCCGACATCCATGACCTGGAGCCGGACCTGGCGCCGGTCTACAAACGCGGCGTGCTGCTGCCGGGCAACGCCTTCACCATCAGCCCGGCGCGGCTGGTGGCGGCGGTGCGCGACGGGCTGGTGGCAGCCGGCGGCACGGTGC
>JAGREA010000242.1 GCA_020446745.1 Rhodobacterales bacterium
CTTGATCTTGCGCCGGCCGGCGGCGTCGGTGAACTCCTTGGTCGGCTTGGTGACCATGGTGTAGCCGTTGTAGTCCAGCCAGTCGACCAGAGGGCGGATGGGCGAATACTCCTGGTCCTCCAGCAGCGCGGTGTAATAGAAGGCGCGGATCAGGTGGCCCTTGGCGGCGAACAGTTCCAGCAGCCGCTTGTAGTCGATGTCGAAGCCCAGGGCGCGGGCGGCGGCGTACAGGTTGGAGCCGTCGATGAACAGGCCGATTCGTTCCTGCGGATAAAACTTAATCATCCAAGACCTTTTGATTTATATGGTTTAGCCGGATCGTCCGGGTATGACGGTCCGGACCGGAATGTCCTATTAGGTAGGGGGCCGAAGGCCCGCCCGCAAGAGAAACTTGGATGGATACAACCCTGCCCCAGGCCCCCATCCTGGTCGCCGTGGGCGCCAACCTGCCCCACCCGCGACATGGCCCGCCCCTGGCCACCTGCCGGGCCGCCCTGGCGGCGCTGGAGGGGGCGGGAGTCGCCCTGGTTGCGCGGTCGCGATGGTACCGCACGGCTCCCGTGCCGGTGTCCGACCAGCCCTGGTACGTGAACGGCGTGGCGGCAGTGGAAACGGCCCTGGACCCCCGGGCCCTGCTGGCCCTGCTGCACGCCGTCGAGGCCGATTTCGGCCGCGTCCGGGCGGAACGCAACGCGCCCCGCATCCTGGACCTGGACCTGCTGGCCCATGGCGACACGGTGCTGCCGGGCCCGGACCTGATCCTGCCCCACCCGCGCCTGCACGAACGGGCCTTCGTGCTGCTGCCCCTGGCCGACGTGGCGCCCCGGTGGCGCCACCCCGTGCTGGGCCGGACCGTGGCCGAGATGATCGCCGCCCTGCCGGAAGGGCAGGAGACGGCGGTGGTGGAGGAGGGGAGCTGACCCTCCGCCAAAGCGGGCCTGTTCCCGCATTTGCCTTGCCTTTCCCGCCCGTGCGACGATATATACGGCGTTTCGTGTGATGTGACCCCCGCCCCGGAGGACTGAATGGCCCGCGTTACCGTCGAAGATTGCGTCGTAAGGGTTCCGAACCGTTTCGAGCTGGTCATGCTGGCGGCCCAGCGGGCCCGGCAGATGTCGGCCGGCGCGGCCTTGACCGTGGAACGCGACAACGACAAGAACCCCGTGGTGGCCCTGCGCGAGATCGCCGACGAGACCGTCGAGCTGGAAGAGCTGGAAGGCGCCCTGGTCAAGGGCCTGCAGCGCTTCGTCGAGCTGGACGAGCCGGAAGAGGACGAGATGGACCTGATCGCCATCCAGCAGGAAATCTCCGGCGAGGTGGGCGAGGCCCGGCCCGATGCCGAGATCGTCGCCGACGTGCTGTCGGTGCAGGACGACATGGACATCGACGACGCCGGCATGGTCATGGACTTTTCGGACGTGGCGGAGGGCTCCGAAAACGCCTAACATGGGGGTCTTGACCCGGTTCCATGTACCGCGAGGCCCCGCGCACGAATGATCCGCCAGTTCGAACTCGTCGAAAGGGTGAAGGCCTATGATCCGGCCGCCGACGAGGACGTCCTGAACAAGGCCTACGTGTTCGCCATGAAGGCCCACGGGTCGCAGAAGCGCGCTTCGGGCGACCCCTATTTCTCCCATCCGCTGGAAGTGGCCGGCATCCTGACCCATTACCGGCTGGATGCCGCCTCCATCGCCACGGCCCTGCTGCACGACACCATCGAGGACACGCCGGCCACCCTGGCCGACATCCGCGAGAAGTTCGGCGACGACATCGCGCGCCTGGTGGACGGCGTCACCAAGCTGACCCGCATCGAACTGCAGTCCGACCACGCCAAGCAGGCGGAAAACTTCCGCAAGCTGCTGCTGGCCATGTCGGAGGACATCCGCGTGCTGCTGGTCAAGCTGGCCGACCGGCTGCACAACATGCGCACGCTGCACTTCATCAAGAATCCCGAGAAGCGCCGCCGCATCGCCATGGAGACCATGGACATCTTCGCCCCCCTGGCCGAGCGCATCGGCATGCAGGAGCTGAAGAACGAGCTGGAAGACCTGGCCTTCGCCGAACTGAACACCGATGCCCGCAACTCCATCCTGGCGCGCCTGAAGTTCCTGCGCGAGGAGGGGGAGGACGTGGTCAAGCGGGTGGTGGCGCAACTGGGCGAGACCATGCGGGCGGCGGGCCTGGACGCCGAGGTGATGGGCCGCGAGAAGACGCCCTATTCCATCTGGCGCAAGATGCAGCACAACAACGTGGGCTTCGAACAGCTGTCCGACATCATGGCCTTCCGCTTGGTCGTGCCCACGGTGGAGGACTGCTACAAGGCCCTGGGCGTGGCCCACGGCGCCTATCCGGTGGTGCCCGGGCGGTTCAAGGATTACATCTCGACCCCCAAGCCCAACGGGTATCAGTCCCTGCACACCGGGGTCATCGGCCCCGAGCAGCAGCGCATCGAGGTGCAGATCCGCACCCGCGAGATGCACGAGGTGGCCGACTACGGCGTGGCCGCCCACTGGCACTACAAGCAGGGCGGCGACCGGCGCGACGGGCGCCAGTACCGCTGGCTGCGCGAGCTGCTGGATATCCTCGAACATGCCGCCGGGCCCGAGGACTTTCTGGAGCACACCAAGCTGGAGATGTTCCAGGACCAGGTGTTCTGCTTCACCCCCCGGGGCGACCTGATCAACCTGCCCAACGGCGCCACGCCGGTGGACTTCGCCTATGCCGTCCACTCGGAAGTGGGCGACACCTGCGTCGGCGCCAAGATCAACGGCCGCATGATGCCGCTGCGCACCGAGCTGATGAACGGCGACCAGGTGGAGATCCTGACGTCGAAGGCGCAAACGCCGTCGCCCACCTGGGAACGGTTCGTGGTCACCGGCAAGGCGCGGGCCCGGGTGCGCCGCTTCGTGCGCCTGAAGCAGCGCGAACAGTACCTGCACCTGGGCCGGGCGATCCTGCAGCGGGTGTTCCAGGAAGAAGGCTACGAATACGCCGACAAGGCCCTGAAGGGCGTGCTGAAGGTGTTCGACGTGGACGAGGTGGAAGACCTGTGCGCCCAGGTGGGCATGGGCCACCTGACGGGCCGCGCGGTGCTGGAAGCCGTGTTCCCCGGCACCAAGAAGCGCCGGGTGGTGGAAAAGGTGGTGTCCCTGGCCCGGGCCCGGGCCCGCAAGACCAAGGGCAAGGGCGAGGCCATCCCCATCCGCGGGCTGATCCCCGGCATGGCCATGCACTTCGCCGGCTGCTGCCACCCCCTGCCGGGCGACCGCATCGTCGGCATCGTGACCACCGGCAAGGGGGTGACCATCCACACCATCGACTGCGACCGGCTGGAGGAATTTGCCGACCAGCCTGAACGCTGGATCGACGTGGCCTGGGACGCCGACGCCAAGGCCGCCGCCGAGGGCCTGGTGGGGCGCATCACGCTGACGGTCATGAACGAGCCCGGCAGCCTGGGCACGCTGTCGATGGTGATCGGCAAGAACGAGGGCAACATCTCGAACCTGAAGATCACCAACCGGACCACGGACTTCTTCGACATGCTGATCGACATCGAGGTCCGCGACGTGCGCCACCTGACGGACATCATCGCCGCGCTCCGCGCCACCCCGGTGATCAACTCCGTCGACCGCGCCCGCGGCTGACGCCCAACCACCGCGCCGCCACCCCCGCATTCCCTGGCCGTCGCCCCCACGAGGGCGGGGGCCCATGGGCGGCGGAGGGCGGTGCACGGCTTCCCCCAAAAAAGGTGAACCACAGAGAACACAGAGGTTCACAGAGAAGCCACAGAGAAGAAGAGGCGCGCGACGCGCGCGTGCCTTTTCTGCTTCGCGCAGCGAAGCCTCCGTGGCTCCTCTGTGCATCTCTGTGGTGAGAGAATCCTTTCATCCGGCACATCCTCTCCGTGCCTCGGCGACCCAGTGGTTCAGCCCCTTC
>JAGREA010000243.1 GCA_020446745.1 Rhodobacterales bacterium
AGTCGGTGTAGCCGAACAGGATCTGCTTGCCGTCGGCCGACAGCACCTCGGCCAGGCCGTGCACCGTTTCCGAGAAGTTGGAGTTGTTGACCGACGGGATCAGCACCGACACGAAGCCGGTCTGCTTGGACGACAGGGCCCCGGCCGACAGGTCCAGCACATAGCCCAGGGCATCCACCGCGGCCATGATCTTCTTGTGGGTTTCCGGAGTGACGGCGCCGCCGCCCTTCAGGGCGCGGGATACGGTCATGGCCGACACGCCGGCCTGTCGGGCCACGTCGGCCATGGTGGGTGCGCGTCGTTTGGCGGCCAAGGATCGGACCCCGCGGTGGCGACGGTGGATGGAAGGGCCTGCGGCGCCGCCGGGGAGGCGGCACCGGACACGGGGAAAGTGTGGTCGGATGGCCGGGCAAAATCAAGATTTATCGATAACACATTTGCTTTGCCGCACCTTGACCCCCGGAACCCGGGCGATTCCGGGACAGCCGCATGTTCCCTAACATGTGGGCCCCCGGCCCGGGCCGGCAACGCCTGGCGTCCGCCCCCGCCCGCCCGGGTGATTTGGACTTGCCTCGGAGCGATGTTATCGATATCATTGCGGTCAGGACATCGTCACACGATTTCATGCGGGCCCGTGCCCACCCGGCGCGGGCATGGATTTTGGGGGCAGCATGGCCGACAAGGGGACCACGGACGGCACCGGCGTCGATGCCGGGCCCGGCGGCGAATTCGGCGTCGTCGGCCTGGGCGTCATGGGCGCCAACCTAGCCCTGAACCTGGCCGACCGGGGCGTGGCCGTGGCGGCCCATGACCCCTGGCCCCAGGCCCGCGCCGCCTTCGCCGACCGCCTGGTCGAGGCGGCCGTGTCCGGCGTCACCCTGGCCGACGATCCGGCCGCCCTGGTGGCCGCCCTGGCGCCGCCCCGGGCGATCCTGGTGATGGTCAAGGCCGGCGACCCGGTGGATGCGGTGATCGCCGACCTGGCCCCCCGGCTGGCCCCCGGCGATACCCTGATCGACGGCGGCAATTCCCACTTCCGCGATACCCTGCGCCGCGAGGCCGGCCTGGCGGCCCGGGGCCTGCACTTCGTGGGCCTGGGCGTATCGGGGGGCGAGGCCGGGGCCCGGCGCGGCCCGGCCCTGATGGCCGGATGCGCGCCCCAGGCCTGGGAACGGGTGCGCCCGGTGCTGGACGCCATCGCCGCCCGGGCCGACGACGGCACGCCCTGCTGCGCCCGCCTGGGGCCCGACGGCGCCGGCCACTTCGTGAAGATGGTCCACAACGGCATCGAATACGCCATCATGCAGGTGATCGCCGAGGCCCACGGGCTGCTGCGCGACCTGTGCGGCCTGGACCACGGGGCCATGGCCGGCGTGTTCCGGTCGTGGAACCGGGGCGACCTGGACTCCTACCTGATCGACCTGACGGCCCGCGTCCTGGACCGGACCGACCCCCTGACCGGCGAGCCCCTGGTGGCGATGATCCTGGACACGGCCGGCCAGAAGGGCACCGGCCGGTGGAGTTCCGAAGCCGCCCTGGAGCTGGGCGTGCCCACCCCCACCATCACCGAGGCCGTGTTCGCCCGCTTCCTGGCCGGGCTGAAGGCCGAACGGGTGGCGGCATCGGCCATCCTGCGGGGGCCCGGCCCGGCCCCCGACCTGGTGGGCGCCCTGTGCGGCGGCGACGACGCGGTGGAGTCGATCCGCCAGGCGGTGCTGGGCGCCACGGTGGCGGCCTATGCCCAGGGCCTGGCGCTGATCGCCGGCGGTTCCCGCGCCCACGGATGGGACGTGGACCTGGCCGCCGTGGCCGCCGTGTGGCGCGCCGGCTGCGTCATCCGGTCGGCCCTGCTGAAGGCCATCGCCCGGGCCTTCGCATCGGCCGGCGGGCCCGGCGCGGCGCCACCGGCGAACCTGATGGCCGACCCCGAATTCGCCGACCTGCTGGCCGGCTGCCAGGGCGGTTGGCGCCGCACCGTGTGCCGGGCCGTGGCGGCGGGCGTGCCCGTGCCCGGCCTGTCGTCGGCCCTGGCCTACCTGGACGGCTACCGCAGCGACCGCCTGTGGGCCAACCTGATCCAGGCCCAGCGCGACGCCTTCGGCGCCCACACCTATGAACGAACGGACCGCCCCGGCACCTTCCATACGGAATGGTAGGTCAAGCCCGGCGGGAAACCCGGAAGGAAGCGATGATGCTGGACCGTGACTACGCCATCCTGGTGGGCAGCTACAGCGACATGGACGCCCTGGCCCACCAGCCCTATGCCCCCGTGCCCGGCCGGGGCATCTATGCCATGACCCTGGACCGCGACGGCACCCTGGCCCTGAACGGGGTGACCGAGGCCCTGAACCCGGCCGTGCTGATCCCCCACGCCGACGGGCGGACCCTGTACGCCATCGTCGAGACCATCCGCGACGAGGGCACGGTGCTGCGCTACACGGTGCGGGGCGACGGCACCCTGGCCTACCACGACGCCTTCCGGGCCTCGGGCCGGTCCACCTGCTACCTGGCCCTGGCACCCCGGCGCGACGCGGCCATCGTCATCAACTACTGGGACGCCATCATCGACGTGGTGGACGCCGCCCCCGACGGCCGCCTGGGCCCGGTGCGCCAGTCCTTCAAGCAGTTCCACCGGCCCGAGGGCACCTGGCGCCAGGTGACCAGCCGGGAAGACCACTGGGGCAACCGCCAGGTGGGCCCCCACGCCCACTGCGCCCACTTCTGGCACGACTGGGTGTTCATCCCCGACCTGGGCGAGAACGCCGTGTTCCAGTACCGGTGGGACGCCGACGCCAAGCGCCTGGACCGTGAGCTGCACATCGATTTCGAGGCCGGATCGGGCCCCCGCCACATGGTCCTGCACCCGAACCTGGACATCTGCTATGTGTCCAACGAGCTGTTCAACACCGTCTGCGTGGCCGAACTGGACGCCAGCGACCCGGCGGCCGTGAAGCCGCGCCTGATCCCCCGGCAGTACTGCTCGACGGTGGATGACCGGGAAAAGACCAGCTATGTGTCGGAGATCAAGCTGTCGCCCGACGCCCGGTTCCTGTACGTGTCCAACCGGGGCGACGATTCCCTGGCCATCTTCCGGGTGCTGGACGACGGCGGCCTGGAGCGCAGCGGCCTGGTGCCCACGGGGGGCCGGTTCCCGCGCCACTTCGCCATCTCGCCCTGCGGCCGGGCGGTGATCGTCGCCAACCAGGATTCCGGCCACATCCGGGTGTTCGACCGCGACGTGGCCACTGGCGACCTGACCCGGACCGATGAAATCCACAACATCCCGGCCCCCAACTACATCCGCTTCGTGAACGCCTGATCCCGGCCCCCCACGGAGGCCCGCAAGGAGACCCGCCATGACCCTGTTTTCCGCCAACCTGGGGTTCCTGTGGACCGAGCTGCCCCTGCCGGCGGCCATCCGGGCCGCCAAGCGGGCGGGCTTCGCCGCCGTGGAATGCCATTTCCCCTACGATATCCCGCCGGCCGAGGTGAAGGCGGCCCTGGACGAAACGGGCCTGCCCATGATCGGCATCAACACCCGCCTGGGGGCCAACGGCCCGGCGGACTTCGGGGTGAATTCCCTGCCCGGGCGCCAGGACGAGGCCCGGGCCCTGATCGACGAGGCCGTGGCCTATGCCGCCGCCATCGGCAGCCGCAACATCAACGCCGTGGCCGGCAAGTCCGGCGGCACGGCCGAGGCCGAGGCGGTGCTGCGCGACAACCTGGCCCATGCCTGCGCCCGGGCGGCCCCCCACGGCATCACCATCGTGCTGGAACCCATCAACCAGCGCGACGCCCCGGGCTATCACGTCAGCCTGGTGGAACCGGCCATCGAGACCATCCGCGCCGTGGGGGCCGAGAACCTGAGGCTGATGTTCGACTGCTACCACACCCAGATCATGCAGGGCGACCTGACCGAACGCCTGCGCGCCGCCCTGCCGTGGATCGGCCACGTGCAGTTCGCCGCCGTGCCCGACCGGGGCGAGCCCGACCAGGGGGAAGTCCACTACCCCAACCTGCTGGCATCCCTGGACGCCATGGGCTGGACCGGGCCCGTGGGCGCCGAATACAGGCCCCGCGCCACCACCGACGCCGGCCTGGGCTGGATGCGCGCCTACGCCTGAACCCGCCCACACGCCCGCCCACACGCCCGCCCACACGCCCGCCCACAGGCCACGGAGACCCCGACCATGACCCTTCCCCGCATCGCCTTCATCGGCATCGGCCTGATGGGCAGCCGCATGGCCGGCCGCCTGTTGGACGCCGGCTACCCCCTGTCCGTGCGCGACCTGGACCCGGAGAAATGCGCCCCCCTGGCCGCCCGGGGCGCCCGGGCCGCCGCCTCGGTGGCCGACGCCGTGGCCGACGCCGACATCGTCATCACCTCGCTGGCCGGGGCCAGGGCCATCGAGGCCGTGTATTTCGGGCCCGACGGCATCGTCCCGGCGGCCCCCGCCTCGGCCCTGCTGGTGGACATGAGTTCCGTGGCGCCCGACATCGCGCGCGACACCCACCAGCGCCTGGCCGAAGCCGGCTACGCCCACCTGGATGCCCCGGTGTCCGGCGGCGTGTCCGGCGCCGCCGAGGGCACGCTGTCGATCATGGTGGGCGGCGCGGCGGCGGACGTGGACCGCGCGCGGCCCGTGTTCGACCGCCTGGGCAACACCTTCCACCTGGGCGGGCCGGGGGCCGGGCAGATCTGCAAGCTGGTCAACCAGACCATCGTCCACGTGACCATCGGCGCCGTGACCGAGGGGCTGATCCTGGCCGCCGCCCTGGGCGTGGACGCCGGCAAGGTGCGCGAGGCCATCCGCGGCGGCTATTGCCAAAGCCGCATCCTGGACATCCACGGCGACAAGATGGTGCACCGGGATTTCGTGCCCGGCGGGCCCCTGGAATATTCGGTCAAGGACCTGGACATGGCCGACCGCCTGGCCACCCAGGCCGTCCTGGACCTGCCCCTGACCCGCTCGGTCCTGGCCCGCTACCGCGACCTGGACGGCAGCGGCCGCGGCCGCCTGGACCACTGCGCCCTGCTGCTGGCCTATGAGGAGGCCAACGCGCCGCACCGGGTGTCGCCGCAAGAACCCGACCATTTGCCATAGGCAAACGGCAGCCAATGTTAACGTTAACAGCATGACCGCGCCCGGGCGACCGATCGCCGCCCGGCCCGGCCGGGCCTCTGCCGGGCTTCGTGCCGGCCGTTCCCGTGTTTTATTTTTTGTAATTAATACAATATATTAGAAGCCCTTCCCCGCCTCACCATCGGGGCCCCGGCCGGGCCCGGCGCGGGCCGGGACGGGAACGCATCCGAGGGGTGCGGGAAAAGACGGTTGCAAAACCCCGCCCCATACTGTACGTTATCGATATCATCATCAAAGTCATCAAGTGACCATAAGCTGGAACAACCGCATTCAAGGTCGACTTGGGATGGAGACCGAACGTGCCGAGGATCCGCTTTGAGTCCGTGGAGAAGTGCTACGGTTCCGTCCAGGTCCTGCCGCCGTTCGACCTGACCTTCGAGGACGGGGAATTCACGGTCCTGGTGGGGCCTTCGGGGTG
This sequence comes from Rhodobacterales bacterium, assembly GCA_020446745.1. Classification (GTDB taxonomy): domain Bacteria; phylum Pseudomonadota; class Alphaproteobacteria; order Rhodospirillales; family JACKKN01; genus JAGREA01. The sequence goes on from JAGREA010000243.1 coordinate 5,563, forward strand.
CGGCAAGTCCACCACGCTGCGCATGCTGGCCGGGCTGGAAGACCTGACCAGCGGCGAGATCTGGTTCGACGACACCCCCATCAGCCATCTGGAGCCCAAGGACCGGGACATCGCCATGGTGTTCCAGGACTATGCGCTCTATCCCCACATGAACATCGCCCGGAACATGTCGTTCGCCCTGCGCCTGCAGAAGGTGCCGAAGAAGGTGATCGACGAAAAGGTGGCGCGGGTGGCCGAGATGCTGGGCATCCAGGACCTGCTGGCCCGCAAGCCCGGCGAGCTGTCGGGCGGCCAGCGCCAGCGGGTGGCCATGGGCCGGGCCCTGGTGCGCGACGCCGCCACCTTCTTGTTCGACGAGCCCCTGTCCAACCTGGACGCCAAGCTGCGCGGCAAGATGCGCACCGAGCTGGCGGAGATGCGCAACAGCCTGGACAAGAACATGGTCTACGTGACCCACGACCAGGTGGAGGCCATGACCCTGGGCGACCGCATCGTCGTCATGGCCAACGGCCTGGTGCAGCAGGAGGGCTCGGCCGAGGACCTGTTCAAGACCCCGGCCAACAGGTTCGTCGCCGGCTTCATCGGCAGCCCGACCATGAACTTCCTGGACGCCGACCTGGTGGAAGCCGACGGCCGCCTGTTCGCCCGGGGCGACGGCTTCGACCTGGCCCTGGCCGACGACCTGGCGCGGCGCCTGGACAAGGCCGCCCGGCGCCGGGTGATCATCGGCATCCGCCCGTCGTGCTTCCGCCCCGCGGGGGCCGAGGGGGCGGCGGGATCGACCATCGACCTGGGGGTCAAGGTTTCGGAATACCTGGGGGCGCAGTCCATCCTGGTCACCACCTGCGGGGCCCGGGACCTGCTGGTGGAACTGGAAAGTTCGTCCCGCGTCGACCGGGGCAAGGTGATGACCTTCGCCGTGGCGCCCCAGGACATCATGGTTTTCGACAACGAAACGGAAGTCCGGCTGTAACGACCGGACCAACGGAACAGATTGAGCAGTTTGGAAGGAGGAACCACGCATGTTCATGATCGCCAAGCGGGTCGCGGCGACGGCCGCGGCCCTGTCCCTCGCGGCGGGCGCCGCGTCCCTGTCCCTCGCGGCGGGGGCCGCGATGGCCAATCCCTATGAGCCCTACAAGGGCACGACCCTGGTGGTCAACTTCCCGGCCCACCCCCACTACCACGCGGTGATGAAGGTGCTGCCCGAATTCACCAAGGAAACGGGGATCAAGGTCGAGGTCGACCTGCTGCAGTACCTGAAGATGCGCGAGAAGCAGACCCTGGAGCTGACCAAGCGCAAGGGCGACTATGACCTGATCGCCTATGTGGTGTTTTCCAAGGCCGACTATGTCTACGCCGACCAGCTGGAAAACCTGGCCCGATTCTTCATGAACCCCAAGCTGGCCGATCCCAAGTACGACCCCGATGACCTGATCACCGGCTACGTGGAAAACATCGGCGTGGTGGGCGGCAAGAAGGGCTACCTGCCGGGGCCGCTGGATTCGGTTTACGGCATCCCCTTCGGCTCGGAAACCTCGGTGTTCGGCTATCGCAAGGATATCTTCGAGAAGCACGGCCTGAAGGTGCCGGAAACCTATGACGAGCTGCTGGACCTGGTGTGCAAGATCCCCGAGCTGGAACCCGGCATGGGCGGCCTGGCCTCGCGCGCCGCTTCCGGCCACCAGGCCAGCCATGCGTTCCTGCTGCACCTGGCGCCCCTGGGCGGGCGGGTGTTCGACGACAACTGGAACCCCACCATCAACAACGCGGCCGGCGTGGCCGCCGCCAAGGCCCTGAAGAAGATCGTCGACTGCGGCCCCGAAGGCGCCAAGACCTTCGCCTTCGCCGAAGCCGGCAACGCCTTCCTGCAGGGCAAGACGGCCATGTTCCTGGACACCACCGTGTTCGCCAGCTCGGTCGAGGACCCCAAGAAGTCCAAGATCGTCGGCAAGGTGGGCTGGGCCCTGCATCCCAAGGGCGTGCGCCGCGGCTCGCAGACCGGCGGCTTCGGCATCGCCATCCCCAAGAACGCCCAGAACAAGGAAGCGGCGTTCCTGCTCATGCAGTGGCTGACCTCCAGGCACGGTGACAAGCTGGTGGCCCTGGCCGGCGGCAACCCGTCGCGCTATTCCACCCACGCCGATGCCGACGTCAACGCCAAGTACCCCTACATGAAGACCTTCGGCGAGGCCCTGAAGTACGCCGATCCCGACTGGCGGCCGATCATCCCCGTGTGGGGCAAGATCAACGCCGACCTGGGCACCACGCTGTCGAAGGTGCTGACCGAGGGGCTGGACCCCCAGGAAGCCCTGGATGGCGTGGCCGCGCGCACCAAGGCCATCATGGAAGAAGCCGGCTACTACACCTGGCAATAGGCGCCAGTCCGGACCGGCGGGCGGGCCCACGCGCGGGGCCGCCCGCCGCCCCCTTTCCCCCTGAAGCCCCCGAAGGACCCAGGCGGACATGACCAGCGCAGGCATGAAGCGGATGACGCCCTACATGTTCCTCGCCCCGGCGGCGGCGATCATGGCGGTCGGCCTGCTGTACCCCATCGGCTACATGGTCTACGCCAGCTTCCTGGACTGGAACCCCAGCCAGCTGATCAGCGAGGCCGAGGGCGTGGGCCTGCGCAACTACGCCAGCCTGCTGGGCGACGCCAGCTTCCTGGAATCCACCGCCGTCACCCTGAAGTTCTCGACCATCGTCGTGGTCACGGAAATGGTGGTGGGGGTGGGCCTGGCCCTGCTGCTGGACCGCAACATCCGCGGCGTTTCCGTGCTGCGCACCATCTTCATCCTGCCCATGATGATCGCCCCCATCGTGGTCGGCCTGATGTGGCGCTACATGTACCACCCGTCGGTGGGCATCTTTAACCAGACCCTGAAGGGCTGGGGGCTGGAGCCGGTGCCCTGGCTGTCCGACGCCGACTGGGCCCTGGCCTCGATCATCATCGCCGACATCTGGCAGTGGACGCCGTTCATCTTCATCCTGGCCCTGGCGGCGTTGCAGTCCCTGCCCCGCTCGGCCCTGGAGGCGGCGCGCATCGACGGGGCCTCGGGCTGGCAGCAGATCGTCCACATCAAGCTGCCGCTGATGATGCCCGTGCTGGTGGTCACCGGCCTGCTGCGGCTGATCGACAGCTTCAAGGTGCTGGAGGTGATCCTGGTGATGACCAACGGCGGCCCGGGCCTGTCGACGGAGATTTTGTCGCTGCGCATCGCCCGCACGGCCTCGGAATTCCGCGAGCTGGGGGTGGCGGCGGCCATGTCCAACTACCTGCTGCTGATCCTGCTGGCGCTGACCGTGATCATGTTCGTCTACAACAAGGTGGTGGACGCCCGCGAGGCCGCCGTGCGCCAGGCGGCCGAGGAAGCCTAGATGTCCAACCGTACCCACGAACGCCAGAACCCGGCCTTCTACGCCCTGATCACCGTGCTGGTGCTGATGTCGGTGGGGCCCATCTATCTGATGCTCACCACCTCGCTGCGCCTGAACGTGGACGTGATGAGCGACGCCTCGGCGCTGCTGTTCGTGCCCACCCTGCAGAACTATGAAACGGTGCTGTGCAACGTGCTGTGGTACGAGCCGGCCCACGTGGGGTATTGCGACCCCACCTTCGGCCGGGCCCTGGGCAATTCGCTGATCATCGCCCTGATCTCCACCGGCATCACCCTGGTGGTGGGCTGCATGGCGGCCTATGCCCTGGTGCGGTTCCGGTTCATGGGGCGGGGCGCCATGTCCTTGACCACCCTGATGATGCGCATGGTGCCGCCGGCGGTGCTGCTGGTGCCGGTGTTCGGCATCTGGACCTTCCAGTACCACCTGGACGGCACCCACGCCGGCATCATCCTGGTCTACGTGGCCATGAACCTGCCGTTCGTCATCTGGATTCTGCAAAGCTTCATCGTCCAGGTGCCCATCCAGCTGGAGGAGGCGGCGCGCATCGACGGCGCCAACGCGCTGCAGGTGTTCTTCCTGGTGGTGCTGCCGGTGATCAAGCCGGGGCTGGCGGCGGCTTCCATCTTCACCTTCCGCATCGCCTGGAACGAGTTCCTGATCGCCAACGCCCTGCTGGACCGCAACTCGCGCACGGTGCCGGTGACCATCGTCAACTCGCTGACGGAATACGACATCGACTGGGGGGTGATCATGGCCACCGGCATGCTGCTGGCCGTGCCCCCCATCATCTTCACCTTCGTGGCCTCCAAGCAGATCATCACCGGCATGACGGCGGGGGCGGTGAAGGGGTAGGGCCCTAGGGACCGGGCCCGCCATCGCCATGCCGGGGACTTGCGCGTTGGTATTGTTACGTTATAACATAACATTTACCATGCCAGCCGTCGCCCTTGGGCGCACGGAAGGGATCTCACGACAAGGATCTGCGCCCCATGACATCCCCCGACCTGCTTCCGGTCACCGTTCTGTCCGGCTTCCTGGGCGCCGGCAAGACGACGTTGATGAACCACATCCTCAACAACCGCGAGGGCAAGCGCGTCGCCGTCATCGTCAACGACATGAGCGAGGTGAACATCGACGCCGATCTCATCCGCGACGGCGACGCCGGCCTCAGCCGCACGGAGGAAACCCTGGTCGAAATGACCAACGGCTGCATCTGCTGCACGTTGCGCGATGACCTTCTGAAGGAGGTGCGCCGCCTGGCCCATGATGGCCGGTTCGACTACCTGCTCATCGAATCCACGGGCATTTCCGAACCGCTGCCCGTGGCGGCCACCTTCAACTTCCGATCCGAGGAGGGCGAGAGCCTGGAGGACGTCTCGCGTCTCGACACGATGGTGACCGTGGTCGATGCCGTGAACTTCCTCGGCGATTACGCATCGACCGATTTCCTCATGGACCGCGGCGAATCGCTGGGCGAGGCGGACGACCGCACCCTGGTCAACCTGCTTGTCGATCAGGTCGAATTCGCCGACGTCATCCTTCTGAACAAGATCGACATCGCCACGCCCGAACAGTTGGACGCCGCGCGCAAGATCATCCGCGCGCTCAACCCCGATGCGGAACTGATCGAAGCCAGCCTGGCGCGCGTGCCGCTGGACAAGGTGCTGAACACCGGCCGTTTCGATCACGACAAGGCCGAACAGCACCCGCTCTGGTTCAAGGAGCTCTATGGCTTTGCCGAGCACAAGCCCGAGACCGAGGAATACGGCGTGCGCAGTTTCGTGTACCGGGCCCGCCGTCCGTTCCACCCCGAGAAGTTCCATGCGTTCATCGGTTCGTCATGGCCGGGGGTCATTCGCGCCAAGGGGCATTTCTGGCTGGCCACCCGCCCGGAATGGGTCGGCGAGTTGAGCCAGGCCGGCGCCCTTGTCGAGCACGAGGCCATGGGCATCTGGTGGTCCAGCGTGCCGGAGGAGCGATGGCCCGACCATCCCGAATGGCGCCGTCACATGGCCAAGACCTGGGACAGCGTCTATGGGGACCGGCGCCAGGAAATCGTCTTCATCGGCACCGACATGGACGAGGCGGCGATCCGTCGCCGCCTGGACGCCTGCCTGGTCGGCGAGGTTGACGCCGAGAGCATGCCGGTTGAGGAATGGAAGACCCTGAACGACCCGTTCCCGGTTTGGCGGCGGGCGGCGGCATGACCGGCCCGCTGGCATCCCACGACGGCGCACGCGCCGATGCATCAACCGTTTCCGGCGCGGGCATCGAAACCTGCGACGCGATGGACGGCCTTGGCGCCATCGGCCATCCCGGCGTGGAACTCGTGATCTGGCGCCGGGCGCTGCCCGGGCGCTTGCGGACCTGGCTGGACCACATGGACGCCTCGCGTCTCCCCGACCTGCGCGTGCTTGTCCGCCCGGCCGACCTGCGTCGCGCGGTGGAACCATACCTGGTCGGTTGCGGGATGCCGCCCGGCGACCTGCGGGACCTGCTGCTCGGGGATATCGGCGAACTCGTCTCGACGTTCGCCCGCGTCGCCCGGACCGATCTGGTGGACGTGCGCCTGGAGCCGGTCGACAACGACGCCTGCTGGAAGTTCCACCGGGACTGCGTGGAGGCGCGCCTCTTGACGACCTATCGAGGCCCCGCGACCGAATGGGTTCAGCCGATCCACGCCGCCCGAGCGCTGGACGAGCAGAGGGCCTACGAGGGGCCGCTCGAACGCCTTGGGGCCCATGACGTCGCTGTCTTCAAGGGTAGCTGCGCGGGACCGGGCAGTGGCATCGTGCACCGCTCACCGCCGATCGTGGGCACCCGACAAACGCGCCTGCTGCTGGTCCTGAACAAGCAGACCATGACGTCTCCGGTGTGCTGGAGCCCGACGCAACCCAGGGCTTGAGATAGACCGTCCTCGCGCGCCGGCCGGCCAGGCCGCCCCATGGGAGGCACGAGCGTAGCGAGAT
>JAGREA010000244.1 GCA_020446745.1 Rhodobacterales bacterium
TGCTGACCAGCGGCCTGCCGCTGAAGGACAACCGCACCCACCACGCGGTGGCCGAGCTGCTGAACTCCATCTTCGACATCGACAAGATGCTGTATTTCGTGGCCCCCGAATGGTGGCGCCCGCGCCTGCACCACAGCCACCAGGTGCTGGGCCGGGTTGAAACCGCGCCGAGCGCTGGCGGCAGCGGTGGCGGCGGCGGCGGCATCACCGCCTCGGCCAAGGCCGGCACGGTCTACGACTTCGCCAAGAAGGGCATCGTGTTCGAAGCCATCCAGCAGTCCGGCATCGGCTACCTGGAAGGCGCCGCCACCCACATCGATCCGCGCCACGTGGTCGGCTGGGGCGGCGAATACCGCAAGGACAACTACTACATCACCGATGAATCCGACCCGGCCAAGCTGGGCAGCTCGCTGGGCTGGCTGTTGCAGCTGGATGGCGACAACCAGCGCAACGCCTTCCTGAACGCGCCGTGGGTGAAGGCGGTGATTCCCATCCGCCCGGGGCGCGAGAAGGCGGCCTTCAACTGGCTGCAGCGGGTGCACGTGGAAGGGGCCGACGGGCTGAACGCCACCTACGCGGCGCCGGCCTCGGAACTGGGCAAGATCCCCCACGCCGGGCCCACCGTGACCATCAAGGACGCCATCAACCACCTGTGCGACCTGGTGGCCCAGAAGCACCAGGATTCCCTGGAATCGGGCCAGTACCCGGAAGAGGAGATCAACGACGACAACAAGGTCAGCGCCACGCCCATCGACAAGGTCTACGAGCACGGCTTCTATCCCAACCAGGACGGCTTCAAGCTGCTGATGGGCAAGAACTTCGAGGTGTTCGACCAGTGGATCGAGATCCTGCCCACGGACCAGGTGGTTCCGGTCGAGGTGGAATACGATCCCATCACCGGCCGCCAGGTGCAGATCGTCCAGGGCGGCGGCGACGGTTAGGGGACGCCCCCATGGCGCCGTTCGAACTGCGCCTGGGCGAGCATCAGCCGCCCGGCGCCACGCCGTTGCAACAGGGCGGCAAGACACCCGTGGGCTACGACCGCGGGCGGGCCCTGGACTACGCCGCCTTCTTCTGCAACCGGGTGTGCAGCGACGGGGTCATCATGTCGGACGTGCGGGCCAACCGGCGCCCGGCCGGGGCCCTGCTGTCAGAGGTGGAGCGGGTGAGCAGCGAGAACGACTGCACCCACTTCATCAGCTGCTGCCTGGGCCGCCCGCCGGCCTTCAAGAAACCCGGCGGCGGCACGGTGAACGGCGGCGGCCTCTACATCAGCGAGGCCGGGTTCCTGAACGGCGGCAAGGACGGGGTTTACGGCATCCTCAACCCGGGCCCCCTGGTCCACTACCTGGTGCTCACCCGCAAGGCCGCCTACGCCAGGGTGGACGCCGCCGGCGCCCTGTCGTTCGACGCCAAGACGCCCCACTTCTTCACCAACGACACCCAAACCATCAACCAGCTTCGGGGGCTGATCCAGAACCGCTTCCCCACGGACCAGGGCAAGGGCGATTTCGTCGCCTACTTCTCCGCCCGCGACCGGGACGCCGCCCACGCCGCCATCCTGGTCAGCGACACCTGGGGCATCGCCTGCCACACGGGGTCGCGCTGCGGCACCCAGCCCATCAACGACGTGCACTACGGCCACTTCGTCTATGTGCGCATCAAGGACTTCAAGGAAGACCCGCCATGACCCCGCGGAGCCGGCCATGAGCAACGGGCTTGTCACGCCGAAGGCCGGTGCCGGGGGGCAGGTGTCCATCATCCCCAACATCAACGTGACCAACCGCGCCCTGCCGGCGCGGGTGGAACGGTCGGTGCTGAACGCCACCTTCCAGCTGGACGCCCGGCAGACCACCAAGTTCCCCGGCGACGCCCAGCTCATGAAGCTCAGCATCGTCAAGAAGGACATCGACATCTCGGACGGCGAGGTGGCGGTGCTGGTGATCCGCCACTACGCCCACCGGCTGTACGACCAGGGCGGCGCGCCCATCAAGCCCACCTTCCGCAACGACACCCAGGCCAACTACGACTTCCCCATGGACGGCCGCGCCGCCGTGAACCTGTTCCTGGAGGTGGACTCCCTGCCCGCCTCGCCCCGGCCCGAAGCGCATGGGACGTTCCTGCGCCTGGACCTTTACGCCGTCCATCCGGCCCTGTCGCCGACCATCACGGCGGTGGAGAACGACGTGAGCTTCGCCCGCGCGCGGGCCGACGTGCAGGTGTCGCCCCTGCGCTTCACCAGCAACCTGCAGCCGGTGGAGGCCCTGTTCATCTGCGACCTGCCGGGCAACCTGCCCACGGTGACCGGCGTGGAGCGGGCGCTGAAGTCCTTCGGCGCCGGCGGCCTGCTGAAGAAGGTGCCGGAAGACGTGTGCCAGGGCGACGCCTGGCTGCAGGACCAGTTCCAGGCCGGCTACTGCCAGGACCACGCGGGGCGCAAGCTGCGGGTGGTCCTGCACCTGCCGCGCCTGCGCCGGGAAACGGCGCCCGCGGCCCAGCCCAACCTGTCGGCCTTCGTGGAAAAATTCTTCCCGTCGCGCGACGTGGGCCTGTTCAACGATTTCTGGCAGCGGGACTTCAAGGCCACCACGCGGGACGGCCGCACCGTCGCCATCCCGTTCCGCGACAGCTTCGCCTTCTGGGAGGCCTTCAACCTGGCCGACCGCCTGTGGGACGCCGGCTTCGAGATGTTCCAGCGCCTGGGCCGCGACGACGCCGACATCAACGCCGCCAAGGAGGTGTGGGACCGCATCCGCTTCGCCGACGCCCTGGTGGCCATCGTGGCCGAGCTGTACCGCACCTCGGACCGGCAGAGCCCCGTGCTGGACGCCCGCGTGGCCACCATCGGCGCCATGCACCGGACCCTGCGGCAGCGGTTTTCCGACGTGGGGGCCGACGGCGCCCGGGCCACCATCCCCAAGGCCGGCGGCGGCGGCACCGTGCTGGACGGCGTTCTGGACGCGGCCGAGATCAACCGCCTGTACGCCCTGTTCTATCCGCTGAACGATTCCGTCACCTACGGCGGCAACATCGAGATCGCGCCCACGGGCCCGCCCGGCACCGGCGGCACGCCGGTGATCGGCAACGGGGACGACCGGCCCATGGACGAGGCCCTGTCCTCGTTCCTGCGCGTGCAGAGCGCCGCTGAGATCGTCGAGGTGGATACCTCGTGGCTGAAGGTGGGCCACGTGGACGAACTGTTCACCTTCGTTCCCACAACGGGCGGCGGCGGGTCGTGGACCATTCTGCAGAATTCAACCCACCTGGGGCTGGAGATCCTGCTGGAAGCCCTGCGCTTCTACTTCAACAAGCCGGACCTGGAGATCGACGGGACGGACTGGCGCAACATCCTTGGCTCCAGCCTGGGCGTGCTGGGCCAGGAATCGGACCCGGTGTTCATCACCAACGTGCTGCGGGGCAAGTACTGGACCTACCAGTTCGACCACCGGATTTCGGCCTTTCCCCTGCAGACGCCGCCGCGCATGCACATGGAAAGCCTGGCCAACAGGCTGGTCGTCGATTCCACCGACAAGCACGAGGCCGACGAGGCCCACATGAGCCTGCTGGAGATCATGCACCTGGAGCAGACCTTCGGCGCCAACCGCGCGCTGGCGGCCGAGGAGCTGTTCGAACTGACCAGCCGGCTTTACGAGTCCCTGAACCCGCCGTCCATCCACTTCCTGCCGGCCATCTTCGACCTGTTCGAGGGCCGGGCCACGGAAACCTTCCTGCCCAACATGGTGAACATGCAGGTCATCGGGAAGCACCTGCTGGTGCCCCGGCCGTTCGGCCCCCGCATGCGGGCCGACCAGGCGGTGGCCGTGCTCCGCAAGGTGATGGGACCCGGGCACCACGACGACCTGACCATCGACTTCATCCGCCGGCACCGGCTGGAGGACCAGGACCTGTGGATCCGCACCCAGCCCGAGGTATACGGGTTGGACCGCATCCTCGCCAGCCAGCTCGAAGTGGCGTTCAACCTGAAGGCCTCCCTGCAGGACGCCAACCGGACCCACTTCGACGCCAACGGCTGGCTCAAGGACGGCTGGCGGAACCTGAAGATCCCGGAAAAATCCGTGGACCTGTTCGAACTGTACGCCACGGTGCTGTTCAACAGCCTGGGCCTGACCGTGCACTGGATCGACACCTGGTTCTACCACGTGCGCCACGGCGGCCTGCACTGCGGCACCAACACCCTGCGCCGGCCCTGAACCCCTATTTCCGCCGCGCCCCCGGCGCCGGCCCGCCCCGCAGGTGGCGCCAGGCGCGCCACAGGTCGTCCAGCGCCCGGCGCAGGTCCAGCACGTCCACCGCGGCGATGCGGCACCACACGCCGCAGGCGCCGGGCAGGGCCGAGGCCCCGGCCCACA
>JAGREA010000245.1 GCA_020446745.1 Rhodobacterales bacterium
AGGCCGGCGCCGCCGGCACGGCGGCCATGGTGGGCCGCACGGTGGCCGAGGTGGAACGCGACCTGATCATCGACACCCTGAGCCACTGCCTGGGCAACCGCACCCACGCGGCCAACATCCTGGGCATTTCCATCCGCACGCTCCGCAACAAGCTGAAGCAGTACGCCGAGGACGGCGTGGCCGTGCCCCTGCCCGGCGACGGCGAGCGGCCGGCCTTCTAGGGACCCTTCATGGCGGATACCTCACCAGGCGCCCAGACGGCGGGCTTCAACACCAGCGGGTGGCGCAACCGGGTGATATCGGCCCTGCACCGGGGCGATATCGGCCTGGCCCTGGGCGTGGTGCTGATCCTGGTCGTCCTGATCCTGCCCATGCCGCCGTGGCTGCTGGACGCCAGCCTGGCCTTTTCCATCACCTTCTCGGTGCTGGTGCTGATGACCGCGCTGTTCATCGAGAAGCCGCTGGAATTCAACGCCTTCCCCACGGTGCTGCTGCTGGCCACCATGCTGCGGCTGTCGCTGAACCTGGCCTCCACCCGCCTGATCCTGGCCAACGGGCACGAGGGCACCCAGGCCGCCGGCCAGGTGATCGAGGCCTTCGGCGGCTTCGTGATGAGCGGCAACTTCATCATCGGCATCATCGTTTTCGCCATCCTGGTGATCGTCAACTTCGTGGTCATCACCAAGGGTTCGGGGCGCATCGCCGAGGTGTCGGCGCGGTTCACCCTGGACGCCATGCCGGGCAAGCAGATGGCCATCGACGCCGACCTGTCCACCGGCCTGATCGACGAGGACCAGGCCAAGAAGCGGCGCCAGGAACTGGAAGATGAAAGCACCTTCTTCGGCGCCATGGACGGCGCCGCCAAGTTCGTGCGCGGCGACGCCATCGCCGGCCTGCTGATCACCTTCATCAACATCATCGGCGGCATGATCATCGGCGTGGCGCAGCAGGGCATGACCTTCGCCGACGCCGCCGACACCTACACCCGCCTGACCGTGGGCGACGGCCTGGTCACCCAGATTCCGGCCCTGGTGGTGTCCACCGCCGCCGGCATGGTGGTCACCAAGGCCGGCATCACCGGGGCCACCGACAAGGCCCTGTTCGCCCAGCTGGCCGGCCAGCCCCGGGCCCTGGCCCTGTCGTCGTTCCTGCTGATGGCCCTGGCCGTGCTGCCGGGCATTCCGTTCCTGCCCTTCGTGCTGCTGGCGGCCCTGACCGGCGGCCTCGCCTGGGCCCAGCACCGCAAGAACCAGCGGGCCCAGGCCGAGGAACGGCGGATGATCGAGGAACAGGCCCTGGAGCCCGCCCCGGCGGCCGAGGAGCCCATCGCCAGCGCCCTGCGCATCGACAACCTGCGCCTGGAACTGGGCTACGGCCTGCTGACGCTGATCAACAACCCCCGCGACGGCCAGCGCCTGACCGACCAGATCAAGGCCCTGCGCCGCCAGCTGGCCACCGACGTGGGCTTCGTCATGCCCAGCGTGCGCATCCAGGACAACATGCAGCTGCCGGCCAACACCTACGTGATCCGGGTGAAGGAGATCGAGGCCGGGCGCGGCGACCTGCGGCCCAGCATGCTGCTGGTCATGGACCCGCGCGGCGAGGAGATCACCCTACCCGGCGAGAAGACCACCGAGCCCACCTTCGGCCTGCCGGCCATGTGGATCGACGAATCCAACCGCGAGGAGGCCATGTTCCGCGGCTACACGGTGGTCGATCCGTCCACCGTGGTGACCACCCACATCACCGAGGTGATCAAGGACAACATGGCCGAGCTGCTGAGCTATGCCGAAACCCAGAAGCTGATGGACGAGCTGGACAAGGAGCACCAGAAGCTGGTGGCCGACATGGTGCCCAGCCAGATTTCCGTGGGCGGCATCCAGCGGGTGCTGCAGAACCTGCTGGCCGAGCGGGTGTCCATCCGCGACCTGCCGACCATCCTGGAAGGCATTTCCGAGGCCTGCGGCACCACCCGCAACGTGCTGCTGATCACCGAGCACGTGCGCACCCGCCTGGCGCGGCAGATCAGCGACATGGGCACGTCGGACACCGGCATCATCCCGTTGATCACCCTGTCGCCGGACTGGGAGCGCACCTTCGCCGAAAGCCTGGTCGGCCAGGGCGAGGACCGCCAGCTTTCCCTGGCCCCGTCGCGCCTGCAGGACTTCATCACCCAGGTGCGCAACGCCTTCGAGCGCCAGGCCCTGATGGGCGAAACCCCGGTGCTGCTGACCAGCCCGGGCATCCGCCCCTACGTGCGGTCCATCATCGAACGGTTCCGCCCCATGACCGTGGTCATGTCGCAGAACGAGGTGCACCCCAAGGCGCGCCTGAAGACCGTGGGTCAGGTGTAGCCCATGCGCCTGAAAACCTTCACCGCCGAGACCGCCCGCCAGGCCATGGACCTGGTGCGGGCCGAACTGGGCGACGAGGCCATCATCGTCGACACCCGCGACGGCGGCCCCGGCCACCCGGTGCGGGTCATCGCGGCGGTGGAGGAGGATCGCGCCGAGGGCCTGGAAGACCCCGCCGCCGGCTTCGAGACCGATCCCGTGTGGCCGGCCGAGGACACCGCCGACACCCTGCGCCAGGCCCTGACCTGGCACGGCGTGCCGCCGCGCCTGGCGGCCCGCCTGCAGGAGGCCGCGCCGGCCGGCCAGACGGACCCGGTGGCGGCTCTGGCCGGCGGCCTGGAGGCCCTGTTCTCGTTCCAGCCCCTGGCCGAGGGCGGCCGGGCGCCGGTGCTGCTGGTGGGGCCGCCCGGATCGGGCAAGACCACGGTGGCCGCCAAGCTGGCCGCCCGCGCGGTCATGGACCGTCGCCCCGTCACGGTGATCAGCACCGACGGCCGCCGCGCCGGGGCCAACGCCCAGCTGGCCGCCCTGGTGGGCCTGCTGGGCCTGGAGCTGCGCACCGCCGAAACGGCCGACGACCTGCGCGCCCTGCTGCGAAGCCGGCCGGAAGCGGCGGAAACGGTGGTCGACACGGCCGCCGTCAACCCCTTCAGCGGCACCGAGGCGGAAGACCTGGCGCGCCTGCTGGCGGCGGCCCGCGACACCGGCGAGACCCTGCCCGTGCTGGTCCTGGCCGCCGGCTGGGACGCCATGGAGGCCGCCGAGGCCGCCACCGCCTTCGCCCACGCCGGGGCCCGGCGCCTGCTGGTCACCCGCATGGACATGGCGCGCCGCCTGGGCGGCGTGCTGGCCGCCGCCGACGCGGCGCGCCTGCCCTTCTGCGATGTGGGCATCAGCCCCGGCATCGCCGACGGCCTGGGGGCCGTCAACCCGCTGTCCCTGGCGCGGCTGCTGCTGCCGGGGGCCCCTGAAGGTATCCACCACCGCGCGCCGGTCCGGCCCGCAGAGACCGTCGAGGTCCCGTCATGACCACCGTCAATGCGTCCCCTTCCGCCCCCGCCGCCGAAGCCCGGCCACAGCCCGAGGCCCGCTGCCCCAACATGATCGCCATCGCCTCGGGCAAGGGCGGGGTGGGCAAGACCTGGCTGGCCATCACCCTGGCCCACACCTTCGCCCGGGCCGGCGAACGGGTGCTGCTGTTCGACGGCGACCTGGGCCTGGCCAACGTGGACATCCAGTTGGGCCTGATGCCCAAGCACGACCTGGGCGCGGTGATCGCCGGCCGTCTGTCCCTGGCCCAGGCGGCGTCCGCCTACACCGAGGGCGGGTTCGACATCATCGCCGGACGCTCGGGCTCGGGCCGGCTGGCCAACATCCCGTCCAGCCGCCTGCGCATGCTGGGCGACGACCTGACGGGCCTGGCGACGTCCTATGACCACATCATCCTGGACCTGGGCGCCGGGGTGGAGCGCACGGTGCGCCAGCTGGCCCATGCCGCCGGCGCCTGCGTGGTGGTGACCACCGACGAGCCCACGTCGCTGACCGACGCCTACGCCTTCATCAAGGTCACCCACATGGAGCAGCCGGGCACGGACTTCCGCATCATCGTCAACATGGCCAATTCGACCCGCGAGGGCGAGCGTACCTACAACACCCTGCTGAAGGCCTGCCAGGGCTTCCTGAAGATCTCGCCGCCCCTGCTGGGGGTGGTGCGCCGCGACAAGCGGGTGCGCGACGCCATCCGCAACCAGACCTCGCTGCTGGTGCGCTCCCCCAACACCGAGGCGGCCAGCGACGTGGAAACCGTCGCCCGCGGCCTGGCGTCCTGATCCCGCGGGCGGCGCCATGTCCACGGTGCCCCCACCGCCGCCACCGCCGCCCCC
>JAGREA010000246.1 GCA_020446745.1 Rhodobacterales bacterium
CCCAGGGCCGCGTCGCCCACGGTGCCCGACAGGCACACCAGGTCGCCGGCGGCGGCGCCGGCCCGGCGCAGGGCCCGCCCGGCGGGCACCGAGCCCAGGGCGGTGACGGACAGGGACAGGGGCCCGGGGGTGGACACCGTGTCGCCGCCCACCAGGACCACGCCCGTGTGGGCCTGCAGGGCCGCCAGTCGGCCGCAGAAGGCGTCCCACCAGGCATCGTCGGGGGAGTCGGCGCCACGCGGCACGGCCACGCCCAGGGTGTAGGCATCGGCCCGGGCGCCCATGGCCGCCAGGTCCGACAGGTTCACGGACAGGGCCTTGTGGGCCACGTCGGCGGGTGGGGTGTCGGGCAGGAAGTGCACGCCGGACACCAGCACGTCGGTGGTCACCACCGTCTGGCGGCCCGGTTCGGGGGTCAGCACGGCGGCGTCGTCGGTCAGGTCGAAGGCCCCGGGCTCGCCCCGGGCCAGGGGCGCGAAGTGGCGGGCGATAAAGCCGAACTCGCCGCCGTCGGGCGCGGGGGGGCGGTTCACCCGGCCGGCGCCTCGCGGGGCGCCAGGTCGCCGGGGCGCAGGGTGCGGGCCAGGCGGTCCAGCACGCCGTTGACCATCTTGGGCTCGCCTTCCGAGAAGAACGAGCGGGCGATGTCCACGTACTCGCTGATGATCACCTTGGCCGGCACCTGGGGTTCGGTCAGCATCTCGCAGGCCCCGGCCCTGAGGATGATCAGCAGCAGCAGTTCCAGGCGTTCGGTCGTCCAGCCCTCGGCCAGCGCGCCGTTGATCATGGCGTCCAGGTCGTCGCGGCGGTCCACCATGGCGCGGACCAGGCTGGTCATCAGGCCGCTGTCCGGCTCCTGCAGGTCGGGGCGCTCGCCCTCCTCCTCCTCCACCGCCTTGGCCGTTTCCACCAGGTTCCAGCGCTGGGTGACGAAAGCCCGCAGCACCGGGTCGGCGGGGGCGCCGGCCACCTCCATCTCGTAGGCCGCCTGGACCGCCGCCAGGCGGGCCACGGTGCGGCTCTTGCCGGGTTTGCGGGGCTTGGTCATAGGGGCCGCAGGCCGAAGGACTCGCGCAGTTCCATCAGGCGCAGGCAGGCGTGGGCCGCGTCGGCGCCCTTGTTCTTCTGCGCCACGTCGGCCCGCACCTTGGCCTGGGCATAGCTTTCACAGGTCAGCACGCCGAACCCGTGGGGGAAGCAGTAGGTGACGGAAAGCTCCATCAGCGCCCGGCTGGCCTCGCGGCAGATGTGGTCGTAGTGGTCCGTCTCGCCGCGGATCACGCAGCCGGTGGTGATCACCCCGTCATAGAGGGTCGGCCCGGCCTGGGTTTCCTGGGCCCTCATGGCCATGCGCACGGCGGTGGGGATTTCGAACACCCCCGGCACGGTGATGCGGTCGTGGGCCACGCCGGCCTTTTCCAGTTCCGCCACCACGCCTTCGTACAGGCCGTCGGCGATATCCTCGTAGAACCGGGCCTCGACGATCAGGACCCGCTTGGAACCGTTCATGTCAGGTCTCCTCCGCCGGAATGGGGCGTTGCTCGACCACCTTCAGGCCATAGCCTTCCAGGCCGACGATGGTGCGCTGGGTGTTGGATAACAGGATCATCTGCTTGACCCCCAGGTCCAGCAGGATCTGGGCGCCGACGCCATAGGCCCGCAGCTCGTGCCCGCCCGGCTGGCCCGGCGGCAGGCCGCCCAGCTTGCCGCGCACCCGGTCCGACAGGCTGGTCTTGTGGGGTTCGCGGATCAGCACCACCACGCCCCGGTCGGCGGCGCCGATGGCCCGCATGGCCTGGTGCAGGTCGCGGGCCTTGCCGTTGGCGTTGTCGCCCAGCACGTCGTCCAGCACGTTCAGCGCGTGCATGCGCACCAGCACCGGCTCGTCGGTGGTCACGTCGCCCTTCACCAGGGCGATGTGTTCGGCATAGGCGGTGCGGTTCACGTACACCATCATGCGGAATTCGCCGCCCCAAACGCTGTCCATGTGGGTTTCCAGGGTGCGTTCGATGATGCGGTCGTGCTTCAGGCGATAGGCGATCAGGTCGGCGATGGTGCCGATCTTCAGGCCGTGGAACTGGGCGAACGAGATCAGGTCCGGCATGCGGGCCATGGTGCCGTCCTCGTTCATGATCTCGCAGATCACGCCCGAAGGGTTCAGGCCGGCCAGCCGCGAGATGTCCACCGCCGCTTCCGTGTGCCCGGCCCGCACCAGCACGCCGCCGTCCTGGGCCTCCAGCGGGAAGATGTGGCCCGGGGTGACGATGTCGTGCGAGCCCTTGGCGGCGTCGATGGCCACGGCCACGGTGCGCGCCCGGTCCGACGCCGAGATCCCCGTGGTCACCCCCTCGCGGGCCTCGATGGACACCGTGAAGGCGGTCTCGTGGCGGGATTCGTTGGTATGGGCCATGCGCGGCAGGTCGAGCTGGCGCACCCGCTGGCGGGTCAGCGACAGGCAGATCAGGCCGCGCCCGTACTTGGCCATGAAGTTGATGGCCTCGGGCGTCGCCATTTGCGCCGGAATGATCAGATCGCCCTCGTTCTCGCGCTCCTCGTCGTCGACGAGGACGAACATGCGTCCGTTGCGGGCGTCCTCGATGATCTCTTCGATCGAGGAAAGGTGGTCGCTGGTGGGCACGGTCACTCCTTGTCCAGAAGGCGCGCAACATACCGCGCCAACATGTCGATTTCCAGGTTTACCCGGTCGCCCGGCGCCAGGCGGCCCAGGGTGGTCACCGCCTGGGTGTGGGGAATGACGTTGATGCCGAACCGGCGGTTGTCCACCTCGTTCACGGTCAGGGACACGCCGTCCACGGTGACCGAGCCCTTCGACGCGATATAGCGCTTCAAATCCTCCGGCGCCTCGAACACGAAGCGCTTGGACTCGCCCTCGGGGGTGATGGAGACCACCGTCCCCACCCCGTCCACGTGACCCGACACGATGTGCCCGCCCAGTTCGTCGCCCAGGCTGAGCGCGCGCTCGAAGTTCACCGGCGTGCCCACGGCCCAATCGCCCATGGTGGTGCGCGACAGGGATTCCCCCGAGGCCGAGATGGCGAACCAGTCCGGCCCGGTCTCGATCACCGTCATGCAGGCCCCCGAGCAGCAGATGGAGGCGCCGATGGCGATGGTGGCCGTGTCGTAGGCGGTGGTGAATTCGAACCGGGTGTCGCCGTCTCGGGTGACGGCCCGCACGGTGCCCAGGTCGGTGACGATTCCGGTGAACATGACTATTCCTTCTTGTTGTACAGGGCGAACCGGTCGGGCCCGGCCCCCCGCTCTTCCACCAGGGTGAAGGCCGGCGCCCCTTCCAAGGCATCCACCCTGCAGGCGGCCACGGCGGCCAGGCCGTCGGCGCCGATCACCTGACCGCCCCGGAACCAGGCCAGGCGGTCCACCAGCCCGGCGCCCAGCAGGGCCCCGTTGACCGCGGCCCCGGCCTCGACCAGCAGGCGGGTCAGGCCGGCCTCGCCCAAAGCAGTCAGAGCGGCCGCCGGATCCACGTGCCCCGCCCCGTCGGCGGCCACGGGGATGACTTTCACCCCCAGGTCCTCCAGGAGCCGGCGTTTCATGCCTTCCGGTTCCCCGGCGGTCAAGACCCAGGTGGGAACGGTGGCGGCCGTTCGGGCCAGTTGGCTGCCGGGCGGCAGGCGCAGGCGGCTGTCCAGCACCACCC
>JAGREA010000247.1 GCA_020446745.1 Rhodobacterales bacterium
CGGGGGTGCCTGGGGCCCGGGCTGAGCCAGGGGTTGGACGGGGGATTGGGTGGAATCACCGCTGCCGAACAGCTTGAAGTCCGGGTTGTTGGACTTGTAGTACAGTCCATAGGCCAGGGCGGCCATCAGCACCAGGATCAGAATGCCCAGCACGATCACCACGGATTTCATCACGTTCGCCACGTCGCCGGTTCCCTTGCCATGACCCTGTCGGACGTCCCGTCGGACGCCACCACTTATACCGTTCCGGTCCCCCAGGACAAGGGCGGCGCGCGCCTGGACCGCCTGCTGGCCGAGGCCCTGCCGGCCCTGTCGCGCTCGCGCCTGAAGGCGCTGATCCTGGACGGCCGGGTGACGGTGGACGGCGAGGCGGTCACCGATCCGGCCCGCAAGGTGGCCCCCGGCGCCGCGGCCACCGTCACCGTGCCGCCGGCCCGCCCGGCCGAACCGGCGGCCCAGGCCCTGCCCCTGGACGTGGTGTTCGAGGACGACCACCTGATCGTCATCGACAAGCCGGCCGGCCTGGTGGTCCACCCGGCGGCGGGCAACCCGGACGGCACCCTGGTCAACGCCCTGCTGGCCCATTGCGCCGGGCGGCTTTCGGGCATCGGCGGGGTGGCCCGGCCGGGCATCGTGCACCGCCTGGACAAGGACACCTCGGGCCTGCTGGTGGTGGCCAAGTCCGACGCCGCCCACCACGGCCTGGCCGCCCAGTTCGCCGAACACAGCCTGGACCGGGCCTACCAGGCCCTGGTGTGGGGCCTGCCCAGCCCCACGGCGGGGCGCATCGAGGGCAACATCGGCCGCAGCCCCAGGGACCGCAAGAAGATGGCCGTGGTGGACAAGGGCGGCAAGCCGGCGGCCACGGGCTACCGGGTGCTGCGGGCCTTCGCCGGCGGCGCCGTCAGCCTGGTGGAATGCCGCCTGGAAACGGGGCGCACCCACCAGATCCGCGTCCACATGGCGCGGGCCGGCCACCCCCTGGTGGGGGACCCGGCCTATGGCGGCGGCGGGACCGGGCGGCGCCGCGCCCTGCCCGACGACGCGGCCCGGGCCCTGGCCGCCTTCCCCCGCCAGGCGCTTCACGCCGTTTTGATCGGGTTTATCCACCCCGTCAGCGGGGAGCCGATGCGGTTTGAGAGCAATCTACCGAATGATATCAATGAGTTGATCTGTATATTAGATAAAATTTAAGTCCCCTCTATACTCGACAAAAAAAGTTGGATATTATGGGTTCAACCACGGTCTTGTCCGGCCCGTGGCGACCCCCGGGCCGGCAATAAGGAGAAACCCCCATGGCTGGCCTCGCAACGACGTTGGACGTTTCGCCCGAAGGCAACTTGTCGCGCTACCTGCAGCGCATCCGCACCTACCCCATGCTGGAGCCGGAGGAGGAATTCCTGCTGGCCAGCCGGTGGCGCGACGACGAGGACCAAGAGGCCGCCCACCGTCTGGTGACCAGCCACCTGCGCCTGGTGGCCAAGATCGCCATGGGCTACCGGGGCTATGGCCTGCCCCTGGCCGAGCTGATTTCCGAAGGCAACGTGGGCATGATGCAGGCCGTGAAGCGGTTCGACCCCGACAAGGGCTTCCGCCTGGCCACCTATGCCATGTGGTGGATCCGCGCGGCGATCCAGGAATACATCCTGCATTCCTGGTCGCTGGTGAAGATGGGCACCACGGCGGCGCAGAAGAA
>JAGREA010000248.1 GCA_020446745.1 Rhodobacterales bacterium
CCATAGAAGATGCCCATGCCCAGGATCATGGTGTCCAGCGGGTAAAACCCCGCGTTGGCGAAGTTCAGCAGCACCGTGGTCAGGCCGAACGCGCACAGCCCCAGGGGAGCGGGGTTGGCGGTGGTGTCCTTCAGGGGAACGGCCGGCATGTCGGCCAGGGACATCGTCAGCATCTGACGGTCGGGAATCACGCTGTCGTCAAGCGGGGGCGCCATGGCTTTCTCCTTGCCTTTGGCAAGCGCGCCTGGCGGTGGCGCCAAGCGCGCCTTCACCCTTTATTGAGCACCCGCAACATAAAAAAGTAACGTGTTCATATTGCATTGCCGCCATACATGCGGCGCCGCAACATGCCCAAGGTTCAGTTTTCAGGCCCGTTCAGGGGCGCCGCGGGCCCCGAAACGGGCCCGGCGGCGGGCAAATGGGTCAGCGCCCCATCCCTATTCCGGCAGGGCCGCCGCCCGTTCCCGCAGCACGAACTTCTGGATCTTGCCGGTGGATGTCTTGGGCAGCTCGCCGAACACCACGTGGCGGGGGCACTTGAAGTGGGCCAGGCTGTCGCGGCACCAGGCCCGGATGGCGTCGGCCGACACGGCATCGGCGCCGGGCTTCAGGGTGACGAAGGCGCAGGGCGTTTCGCCCCAGGTGGCGTCGGGCCGGGCCACCACGGCGGCCTCCATGACCTGGGGGTGGCGATAGAGCGCCTCCTCCACCTCCAGGCTGGAGATGTTCTCGCCGCCCGAGATGATGATGTCCTTGGACCGGTCCTTGACCTCGACATAGCCGTCCGGGTGGACCACCGCCAGGTCGCCGGTGTGGAACCAGCCGCCGCGCAGGGCCTCGGCCGTGGCCGTGGGGTTCTTCAGGTAGCCCTTCATGACCGTGTTGCCGTGGATCATCAACTCGCCGATGGTCGCCCCGTCGGCTGGCACCGGGACCATGGATTCCGCGTCGGCCACCATCAGCCCGCCCAGGGTGGGATAGGCCACCCCCTGGCGGGCCATGCGCCGGGCCCGGTCCTCCAGGCCCAGGCCGTCCCAGTCCGGCTGCCAGGCGCACACGGTGGCCGGGCCATAGGTTTCCGTCAGGCCGTACAGGTGGGTGACGCGGAAGCCCATGCGCTCCATGGCCTCGATCACCGCGCTGGGCGGCGCGGCGCCGCCGGTGGCCACCTCGACGGTCTGGGGAAAGGCCACCCGCTGGTCCCGGGGCGCGTGGATCAGCATGGTCAGCACGATGGGGGCGCCGCACATGTGGGTGACGGCGCGGTCGCGGATGGCCGGGAAGATCAGCCCCGGATCGACCTTGCGCAGGCACACGTGGGTGCCGCCCACGGCGGTGACGCCCCAGGTGTAGGTCCAGCCGTTGCAGTGGAACATGGGCAGGGTCCACAGGTACACCGACGCCGCGTTCAGGCCGAAGGTCAGGGCATTGCCCAGGGCGTTCAGGTAGGCCCCCCGGTGGTGGTAGACCACCCCCTTGGGATTGCCCGTGGTGCCCGAGGTGTAGTTCAGGGCGATGGCCTGCCATTCGTCCCCGGGCGGAACCCCGGCGAACCCGGGGTCGCCGCCGGCCAGGAAGGCCTCGTAGTCGGCGTCGCCGATCAGCACCCCGCCTTCGGCCAGGGGGTCGTCCACGCACACCACGAAGGGGCGGTGGTCGGTCATGCCCAGGGCATCGCGGGCCACGGGGGCCAGCTCGCGGTCGACGATCAGCACCCTGGCCTCGCCGTGCTCCAGGATGAACGCCACGGTGGCGGCGTCCAACCGGGTGTTGATGGCGTTCAGCACCCCGCCGGCCATGGGGATGCCGTAGTGGGCCTCCAGCAGGGCCGGGGTGTTGGGGGCGAACACGGCCACCGTGTCGCCCGGGCCCACGCCGCGCGCCGCCAGGGCCCCGGCCAGGCGCCGGCACCGCTCGGCGAAGGCGGCATAGGTGAACACCGTGTCGCCGTGGATCACGGCCGCCTTGGCCGGGTACACGCCGGCCGCCCAGTCGAGGAACGACAGGGGCGTCAGCGGCGCGTGGTTGGCCGCCGTGCGGCCCAGGTCGCGGTCGAAGATGGACTCCCGCCGCTCGGTCATGGATCGCCTCCCGTTTTACCTTTTGGCCCCACGATACCCGGTCGAACGGGTCCGGCGATAGTCGCAACCGGCGGTTTCCCGCCGTTTGCATGACCGGTACGCCGTGGGCGGGCGTTGACATGCTAACGCCCAGGTGCGATCAATTCGTTCCTCTGAAAAAGAGAAACGACGTCGTCACCTTCCGTCACCTCTCTTTTTTGTTCGGTTACCGAACGTTTTGCGTTACAAGGGACCGACAGAGAACCGTCACGCAACGGGCCCTTGGTTGCGTCGAGCATCACGCATGAGGATTGCGAGACCGTACAGATGTCAAACTCCCCCCAATCGGACACCGTTTCCATCGCCCTGACGGGCGCGGGCGGCGCCGGCGTCGTCACGGCCGGTCAGATGTTGTTGGAGGCCGCGGCGACGGCGGGCCTCTATGGCCTGATGGCGCGGTCTTCGGGCCCGCAGATCCGGGGCGGTGAATCCGCCGCCTTCGTGCGCATGGGGCCGCGCACGGTGACCAACCTGGCCGATGCCTTCGACATCCACATCGCCTTTGACTGGCTGAACGTGGAACGGTTCGCGGCGGAAATTCCCCTGGACCCCCACAGCGTGGTGATCTGCGACCCCTCGGCCGGCGCCGTGCCCGAGGTGATCGAGAACTCGGGCGCCCGCATCGTGCCGGTGCCGCTGAAGGACCTGACCAAGGAGATCCCCGGCGGGCGCGTCAACATGGTGGGCCTGGGGGCCCTGGCCAACCTGATCGGCCTGCCGGAAGGCACCATGGCCAGCACCCTGAAGAAGATCCTGCGCCGCAAGGGCGAGGAGGCGCTGAAGGCTTCCAACGCCGGCGTCCAGGCGGGCCGCCAGGCGGTGGCCGAGATGGGCGTGGTGCGCGCCCTCACCCTGCCCGACAAGCCGCCGCAGACCGAGCGCTGGAGCATCACCGGCAACGAGGCCGCCGGCATGGGCGCCGTGCGCGGCGGGGTGCGGTTCGTGGCCGCCTATCCCATCACTCCGGCCACCGAGGTGCTGGAATGGCTGGCGCCCAACCTGGAAAAGATCGGCGGCCTGCTGGTCCAGGCGGAAGACGAGCTGGCCTCCATCAACATGGCCATCGGCGGGTCGTTCGGCGGCGTGCCGTCGCTGACCGCCACCTCGGGCCCGGGCCTGGCCCTGATGATGGAAAGCATCGGCTTGGCGCTGACGTCGGAAACCCCCGTGGTGGTGGTGGACGTGATGCGCGGCGGGCCCTCGACCGGCATTCCCACCAAGTCGGAACAGTCGGACCTGAACATCGCCCTTTACGGCCTGCACGGCGACGCGCCGCACATCGTGACCGCCGCCAACTCGGTGGCCGACTGCCTGTTCACCACCCAGTGGACCGTGCACCTGGCCGAGGCCATGCAGACCGTGGGCCTGGTGCTGAGCGACCAGTCCCTGGGCCAGACCCGGACCATCGTCGACCGGCCCGCCGACGAGCCCTTCCAGGCCCAGCGCCTGGTGGCCGAGGCGCCGCTGGAGAACTACCGCCGCTACGCGGTCACCGATTCCGGCGTGTCGCCCATGGCCATCCCCGGCACCCCCGGCGGCGAGTACGTGGCCGACGGCCTGGAACACAGCCCCATCGGCCGGCCGTCGAGCCAGACCGAGGACCACATGGCGCAGCTGGACAAGCGCCTGCGCAAGATCCTGCTGCACGAATACGGCGACCACTGGGCCGAGATCACCGGCGCCGACGCGCCGGAAACGGTGATCGTCACCTTCGGATCGTCCACCGGCCCGGTGCGCGAGGCGGCCGAGGAGGCCACGGCCTGGGGGCTGAAGGTGAAGGTGGTTTCCCTGCGCCTGCTGATGCCGGCCCAGACCACCAAGTTCGAGGAAGCGATCGCCGGCGCCGATCGCCTGCTGGTGGTGGAACAGACCCATTCGCGGCAGTTCTACCGCTACCTGCGCGCCTACTACGACCTGCCCCGGGACGTCCGGGTGCTCAACCGGCCCGGCCCCCTGCCCATCCGGCCCGGCGAGGTCCTGTCGATGTTGAAGGAATGGAGCTGACCATGGACGGCGCGCAAACGGACGAAAAGCTGACGGCGAAGCAATACAAGTCGGACTACCGCCCCGTCTGGTGTCCCGGCTGCGGTGACTTCTCGGTCCTGTCGGCCATCACCAAGGCCATGGCGGAACTGCAGTTGAAGCGCGAGGACACGGCCGTCATCTCCGGCATCGGCTGCTCGTCGCGGATCCCGGCCTACACCAGCGTCTACGGCTTCCACGGCGTGCACGGCCGGGCCCTGGCCCTGGCCACGGGGGTGAAGCTGGCCCGGCCCGAACTGACGGTCATCGTCACCGGCGGCGACGGCGACGGCTTCTCCATCGGCGGCAACCACTTCCTGCACGCCTGCCGGCGCAACGTGGACCTGACCTACGTCGTCATGGACAACCAGGTCTACGGCATGACCAAGGGCCAGGCCTCGCCCACCACGGCGTCGGAATGGGAAGGCTCCAAGCTGACGCCCCACGGCACCGGCGTGAACCCCTTCCAGCCCCTGGCCGTGGCCCTGGCCGCCGGCGCCAACTTCATCGGCCGGCAGTTCTCGGGCGATCCCAACGCCTGCGCCAAGCTGATCGCCGAGGCCATCCAGCATCCGGGCTTCTCGTTCGTGCAGATCCTCAGCCCCTGCGTCACCTTCCGGCCGGAACAGCGGGAATGGAAGCAGACCGTGCACACGGCCCCGGTGGAGCCCACCTCGGACCCCGGCCGGGCCGGCAAGCGGCTGATGAGCGACGACGGCCTGAACATGGGCGTGCTCTACGTGGGCGGCCGGCCCGTGTTCCAGCCGCCCGAAGGCACCGGCGCGACCCTTGCGGACATCGAACAGAAGTTCACCCTTTAGGGCGGCCGTTCCGGCCCTGCTGGTCCTCCTGGCCCTGGCGGCCGGGCGGGCCGGGGCCGAGTCGCCACCCCGGGGCGCGCCGTTCCGCGACTGCGAGCAGTGCCCGGAAATGGTGGTGATCCCCGCCGGCACGGGGGTCATCGGCACCGACGGCGGGCGGCCCCAGGAGGCCCCCCGCCACGCCCTGCGGGTGGACCGCCCGTTCGCCCTGTCGCGCTTCGAGGTCACCTTCGACGAGTGGACGGCCTGCCGCCAGGCCGGGGCCTGCGCCGCCGACCCCCACGACCACGACTGGGGCGCCGGCCGGCGCCCGGTGATGAACCTGACCTACGCCGACATCGGCCAGTACCTGGACTGGCTGGCCAGGAAGACCGGCAAGCCCTATCGCCTGCCCAGCGAGGCGGAATGGGAATACGCGGCACGCGGCGGCACCGACACGCCGTTCTGGTGGGGCGCCGAGGCGGGAAAGGGGCGGGCCAACTGCCGCAAGTGCGGCACGCCCTGGAGCGGCAAGGGCTCGGCCCCCGTGGGCAGCTTCGCCGCCAACCCCTTCGGGCTGTACGACACGGCCGGCAACGTGTGGGAATGGGTGGCCGACTGCTGGCACCCCAGCCACGCCGACGCCCCGGCGGGCACGGCCCCGCGCCTGGACGGGGACTGCACCCAGCGGGTCATCAAGGGCGGCTCCTGGTATTACGTTCCGCGCAACGCCCGGCCCGCCTTCCGGCACATGAACCACGTGGCCGTGAACAGCTACAACATCGGCTTCCGGGTCGCCCGCGACCTGCCGTAACGGCCCCAAACCATCACGGCCCGAACCGTCACGGCAACAACCGCGGGAACCCGTTGGCCGAAGACGCCCTAGGCCTCGGCGGCCAGGGCGCGGGCCAGTTGGCTCAGGGCCTCCTGGTGGCGTTCGTTGTTGATCTGCGAGAAGTTGCGGGCCAGCTCAAGGCACATGCGCTGGCGCGACGGCAGGGCGTTGTCGTCTCCCCCGTCCAGCCCCTCGAAGAAGTAGCCGATGGGCACTTGCAGGACCTGCGAGATCTGGTACAGCCGACCGGCGGAGATGCGGTTGATGCCGCGCTCGTACTTGTGGGTCTGCTGGTAGGTCACGCCGATCATGTCGGCCATCTGCTGCTGGCTCAGGCCCAGCATGACGCGGCGTTCCCGGATGCGGGTGCCCACGTAGCGGTCCGTTTCCGTTGCTCGGTTGATGCTTTCAGGCAGAACGGCTGGTTGCGTATCCGCGAGTTGTGTTTCTGTATTGATTGCTTTGTCCACGTTCTTGCTCCCTTACATCGAGAGCCGGCACCGACGGCACCGGGGTATCCTAGGCCCCCGCCGGACCCGTTTCCGGGCCGGTCCGCTCCCCCCCGGGACGAACCGTTTCCGCACTGATCCCCGGCCGTCCCGTAGGTCGGGCGTTCTGCCTCAGCGGATCAAAGGACCCGCGGGCTGCCGTGACCCGGGCCAACCCGCGCCGCGAACAGCCCGCTCCTATGTCAATTGTAGGATATAGGCCCGTACGACCACAACAGAAACAGCATAACGGAATCGAAACATCCGCCGCCGACGGTCCGTCGGGCAGGCGGTTGGGCACCCGGATGGCGTGGAAGGCCCCAAGGGGGCGCCGGGGGAAACGGCGGAAGGCGCGGTGGCGCCCGGCCTGCCGCCCCGCCCGATGATCGCTACTTGCTGCCCGAGGACTGGCCGCCCGAGGACTGGCCGCCGCTCAGGGCGTCAAGCTGGCGCTGCATCTGTTCAAGCTGGCTGCGCAGGTCGTCCAGGTTCTGGCTTTTCGATTCGCCGTTGCCGATTTCCGGCTCGGCCAGCGAGTCGCCCTCCAGGCCGGTGCCGTAGAACGGCGAGAACATCTTCATGGCCTGTTCGAACAGGGCCATGTTCTGCTTGCCCATTTCCTCGAACTGGCCGAACGGCATCAGCCCGCCCATGGTGTCGCGCATGTAGTGGCGCATCTGCTCCTGATTGCGGGCGAAGGACTGCATGGAATATTCCAGGTACCGGGGCACCAGGCCCTGCAGGCTGTCGCCGTAGAAGCTGATCAGGTGGCGCAGGAAGCTGATGGGCAGCAGGTTCTGCCCCTTGGCCTCTTCCTCGACGATGATGTGGGTCAGGACGGCGCGGGTGATGTCTTCACCGGTCTTGGCGTCGTAGACGACGAAGTCCGTCCCGTCCTTCACCATCTGCGACAGATGGTCCAACGTGACATAGCTGCTGGTCGCCGTGTTGTAGAGTCGGCGGTTCGCATACTTCTTTATCGTTATCGGCGCCTTGTCGGCGCCTGCCCTATCCGTCATGTGCTCGATCCCCACACGCGATTGCGTCGCGGCGCAGTATAGACCCATCCATCAGAAAATGCTGCAATGCAATGGGCATTTCCGTATTGCATCATTTCACGGCATGTTGATGTAAAAAGGGGCCTATTGCAACACCACCGTCATTGTGCAGTGCACCAAGGGCATTGCCATGGGGGGGAGACATATATTAAAACCAATTCTTACGGGGTGAGGGGAAACACCCTGTCGCAATTCAATGCCGATCCTGTACCATCTTGCCGCCCATCCGTGGCTAAGAGAGACCCGGGCGCGCAAACCGGGCGGCCCCACAGTCTTCAACCGGAGGATTACGTCATATGAGCAATATCGTCATCGCGGCCGCCGCCCGTACGCCCGTCGGCACGTTCAATGGGGGCCTCAGCTCCCTGGCCGCCCAGGACCTGGGCGAAGTCGCCATTCGCGAGGCCCTGAGCCGCGCCGGGGTCGCCCCCGATGACGTGAACGAGGTGGTCATGGGCCAGATCCTGGCCACCGGCGGCGGCCAGAACCCGACCCGCCAGGCCGCCCTGCGGGCCGGCGTGCCCGACACCGCCACCGCCATGGGCATCAACCAGCTGTGCGGTTCCGGCCTGCGTTCCGTGGCCCTGGGCGCCCAGTCCATCGCCGCGGGCGACACCACCATCGTCGTCGCCGGCGGCATGGAGAGCATGAGCCGGGCCCCCCACTTCGCCCACATGCGCGACGGCACCAAGATGGGCCACGTGAAGTTCATGGACAGCATGCTGTTCGACGGCCTGACCTGCGCCGTGAACAACTACCACATGGGCAACACGGCCGAGAACATCGCCGAGCGCTGGCAGATCACCCGCGAGGAGCAGGACATCTTCGCCACCGGTTCGCAGAACAAGGCCGAGGCGGCCATGAAGTCCGGCCGCTTCAAGGACGAGATCGTCCCGGTGACCATCAAGACCCGCAAGGGCGACATCGTGATCGACACCGACGAGCACCCCAAGGCCGGCGTGACGGTGGAAAGCCTGGCCAAGATCCGCCCGGCCTTCTCGAAGGAAGGCACGGTGACCGCCGGCAATGCCTCGGGCATCAACGACGGCGCCGCCGCCGCCGTGCTGATGAGCGCCGAGGAAGCCGCCAGCCGCGGCATCAAGCCCCTGGCCCGCATCGTTTCCTGGGCCACCGCGGGCGTCGACCCGGCCATCATGGGCACCGGCCCCATCCCGTCCAGCCGCCTGGCCCTGCAGAAGGCCGGCTGGACCGTCGATGACCTGGAGCTGATCGAGGCCAACGAGGCCTTCGCCGCCCAGGCCTGCGCGGTAAACAAGGAAATGGGCTGGAACACCGACATCGTGAACGTCAACGGTGGCGCCATCGCCCTGGGCCATCCCGTGGGCGCCTCGGGTGCCCGCGTCCTGGTCACGCTGCTGTACGAAATGCAGAAGCGCGATCTGAAGAAGGGCCTGGCCACGCTGTGCATCGGCGGCGGCATGGGCATCGCCATGTGCGTCGAGCGGGACTGACACCCCCGCCCTTCCGATAACCGCCGCGGGGGCCGTTCGCGGCCGGTACCGCCCCTCCCTGCCCGCGGGCACGGGGGGGCGGGACGCCACGGGCTCCCGCCATAACCAGAAAAACGGAGACGGGTGGCGCCGCCGCGCGCCCGTCAGGGAGTGAGCACAATGAACATCACGAAAGTGGGTATTATCGGTTCCGGCACCATGGGCATGGGCATGGCCCAGGTTTGTGCCGCCGCGGGGCTGGACGTGGTCGTGGTCAAGGCCACGCCGGGCAGCACCGACCGCGCCCAGGCCGGCCTGCAGGGCGGCCTGGACAAGGCCGTGGAGCGGGGCAAGATGGAAGCCGACGTGCGCGACGGCATCCTGGCCCGCATCACCCTGTCCACCAGCGAGGCGGACGTGGCCGACTGCCAGCTGGTCATCGAATCGATCATCGAGCGGATCGAGGAGAAGAAGGCCCTGTTCCAGCGCCTGGAGGGCATCGTTTCCGAGGACGCCCTGCTGACCACCAACACCTCCACCCTGTCCGTCACCTCCATGATGGCCGTGTGCAAGCACCGCAAGCGCGTGGCCGGCCTGCACTTCTTCAATCCGGCCCCGGTGATGAAGCTGGTCGAGGTGATCCACGCCTTCGAGACCTCGGACACCACCGTGGACACCCTGATGGCCTTCTGCCGCCAGGTGGGCAAGGACCCGGTCCTGGTGCAGGACACCACGGGCTTCATCGTCAACCGCCTGCTGACGCCCTACATGCTGAACGCCTTCCGCATGCTGGAGCGCGGCACGGGCACCATCGACAGCATCGACCAGGCCATGATGGCCGGCGCCGGCTATCCCATGGGCCCCTTCGCCCTGGCCGACTACATCGGCCTGGACGTGGTCATGGCCATGTCCCAGAACATCTACGAGGACGTGCGCCACGAGCACCATTCCCCCACCCACACCCTGGTGCGGCTGGTGGAACTGGGCTACCTGGGCCGCAAGACCGGCCGCGGCTTCTATGACTATTCGCAGCGGCCGCCGGTGCCCAACCCCGACCTGGGCCGCCCGGTCGTCTGACCCGACCGGCATCGGATCTTTCCGATCAGGCCCCGCCGCACCGCGCGACGGGGCCTTTCCTTTTGCCTGCAGGACTCTCGCCGCCCATGACCGCCGATCAAGCCAAGCCCCACCGCACCCGCGCCACCCTGATCGGCGCCACGGCGGTGCTGATGTGGTCCACCCTGGCCCTGCTGACCACCCTGACCGGCACCGTGCCGCCGTTCCAGCTCACGGCCATGGCCTTTGGCGTGGCCACGGGGCTGATCCTGGTGGTGTGGACGGCGC
The DNA here is from genome assembly GCA_020446745.1 of Rhodobacterales bacterium. GTDB lineage: Bacteria > Pseudomonadota > Alphaproteobacteria > Rhodospirillales > JACKKN01 > JAGREA01. Next base: position 10,119 of record JAGREA010000248.1, read on the forward strand.
GCGGCCAGTCGCCGCTCGGCCACCTGCGCCTGGCACCCCGGGTGTGGCTGCTGGGGGTGGCGGGGCTGTTCGGCTACCACTTCTTCTATTTCATGGCCCTGCGCAACGCGCCGCCGGTGGATGCCGGGCTGATCGCCTATCTGTGGCCGCTGCTGATCGTGGTGTTCTCGGCCCTGCTGCCCGGCGAGCGCCTGCGCTGGTGGCATCTGGCCGGGGCCCTGGCCGGGCTGGCCGGCACGGTGCTGCTGGTCACCGGCGGCGGGCGGGTGTCATTCCAGGCCCAGTACGCCCTGGGCTATGCCATGGCCGGGGCCTGCGCCCTCACCTGGTCCATCTATTCGGTGCTCAGCCGCCGCTTCGCCCACGTGCCGACGAACGCCGTGGGCGGTTTCTGCGCCGCCACCGCCGCCCTGGCCGCCCTGGCCCACCTGGCCTTCGAAACGACGGTGTGGCCCGCCGACACCACGGCCTGGCTGGCCATCCTGGCCCTGGGCCTGGGCCCCGTGGGGGCGTCCTTCTTCACCTGGGACCACGGGGTGAAGCACGGCGACATCCAGACGCTGGGGGCGGCCTCCTACGCCGCGCCGCTGCTGTCCACCCTGCTGCTGATCGCCTTCGGCAAGGGCGAGGCCACCCCGTCGGTGGTCCTGGCCTGCGGGCTGATCGTCGGCGGCGCCGTGCTGGCGTCCAGGGACATGCTGCGGCGGCGACGATCGTAGAACTTCCGTAAACCGGTCCAGGCGCAAGCGGCCCTTCGAGGCTCGCGCTGCTCGCACCTCAGGGTGAGGGCGGAAATTGGCAACAGACGACACCCTCATGCTGAGGAGGGCTCGTAGAGCCCGTCTCGAAGCATTCGCGCCGCCCGCGGGGTTCCTAGTCCCGCGGCCGCACCCCGTTCAGGAACAGCCGCACGCCGTATTCCACGGCCTGGCGGATCTCGTCGGGCCCGCCCACGCGGTCGGGGCACATCATGGCGCACTTCACCACCTTGCCCTGGATCATCATCAGGAAGCAGGCGGCGGCCCGGTAGCTGTCGTCGATGGCGATCTCGCCCCGGGCGGCGCGGGTTTCCAAAAAGGCGGCGATGCGGTTGGTCAGGTTCTCGGGCCCGGCCTCGAAGAAGATCTCGCCCAGTTGCGGGAAGCGCACGGCCTCGGCCGTCAGGATGCGGTCCATGGACTGCCCCTCCTCGGACAGGATCAGCCCCATGAACCGGTGGCCCATTTCCATCAGCGCCGCCTCCACGTCCAGGCGGCCGCCGTTCTCGGCCCGGTCCAGCTCGGCGTCGATGCGCTCGCAGCGCATGGCGATCAGGGCGCTGAACAGGCCCTCCTTGCTGCCGAAATGGTGGTAGATGGTGCGCTTCGACACCCCCGCGTCCTGGGCCACCTGGTCCATGCTAGTGGCGCCGTAGCCATGGGCCAGGAAGGCCCGCGAGGCGGCATCCAGGATGCTGCGGCGCTTGTCCAGGGAACGGGCCGGCAGGGTCGCCGTGGCGTCGGGGAAGGGGGTCGTCATGAAGACTCCATCAAAACCGTCTTGCAAAGTAAACGAAACGGTGTAGTTTACGTAGACGGTACCGTATAGTTTACTTCGGACTCACTGTACACCCCCGGCCCGGGCCAAGCCAAGGCCCCAACGGATGACCCAACGGACAACAAGGCGCCGCAACGGTTTCCGCGCCTGGTTTTTTCCCGCAAGCGTTCCAGGGCCCTCAGGAGGCGACGACATGCAGAAGCGGATCGATTCCCTGGTCGAGGCCTATACCCGCGGAGTGATCCGCTGGCGCTGGGGGGTGCTGCTGCTGTCGCTGCTGGTGGCCGTGGCCGCCGCCGGTGGCGGGCGCAACCTGGTGTTCGACAGCGACTACCGCACCTTCTTCGGGGCCGACAACCCGCAGCTTCTGACCTTCGAGGCGGTGCAGAACATCTACGCCAAGAACGACAACGTGCTGTTCGTGCTGAAGCCCGACCATGGTGACGCCATGGCCCCCGACGTGCTGGAGGCCATGGACCGCATCACCAAGGCGGCCTGGAAGCTGCCCTTCGCCACCCGGGTGGATTCCATCAACAACTTCCAGCACACCCATGCCCAGGAGGACGACCTGACGGTCGAGGACCTGGTCAAGGATCCGGCCCGGCTGGACGACGCGGGGCGCGAGGCCGCCCGGGCCGTGGCCACGGCCGAGCCGCTGCTGGCCGGGCGCCTGATCGCCCGGGATTCCAACGCCGCCGGGGTGAACGTCACCTTCACCCTGCCCCACAAGGCGCTGGACGAAACGCCCCGCGCCATCACCGCCGCGCGCGCCCTGGCCGACGAGATCCGCGCCGACTATCCCCACATCACCGTGGCCCTGACGGGCATGGTGGTCATGAACGCCACCTTCGAGGAGGCGGGCATGAACGACATGACCAACCTGATCCCCCTGATGTACGGGGTGCTGATCCTGGCCATGGTGCTGTTCCTGCGCTCGCCCTGGGGCACCCTGGGCACGGTGCTGGTGATCGGCCTGTCGGCGGCCACGGCCATGGGCCTGGCGGGGTGGCTGGGCATCCGCCTGACGCCGCCCAGCGCCACCGCGCCGACCATCATCCTGACCCTGGCCATCGCCGACAGCGTGCACATCCTGGTGGTGCTGTTCGCCGCCATGCGCCGGGGCGAAACCCGCCGCGACGCCATCGTCTATTCCATGCGGGTCAACTTCGGGCCGGTGTTCCTGACCAGCCTGACCACGGTGATCGGCTTCCTCAGCCTCAACGCCTCGGACGCGCCGCCGTTCCACGACCTGGGCAACATCACCGCCATGGGGGTGACCGCCGCCTGGGTGTTCTCGGTGGCCTTCCTGCCGGCCCTGATGGCGGTGACGCCGCTGCGCGTGAAGGTGCGCCTGGGCGGCGACGGCCCGTCGGGCTTCATGGACCGCTGGGCCGAATTCGTGCTGGCCAGGCGCCGGGTGCTGCTGTGGGGCACGGCGGTGTTCGTGGTGGCCCTGGGGGCGCTGATTCCGCGCATCCAGCTGGACGACCAGTTCGTCCAATACTTCACCCCCAACATCCCCTTCCGGGCCGACACGGACTACGCCGAGAAGCACCTGACCGGCGCCTACACCCTGGAATATTCCATCGGCTCGGGCG
>JAGREA010000249.1 GCA_020446745.1 Rhodobacterales bacterium
ACCGCCCGCCCGTCGGCGGCCTCGCGCCGCGACCCGGGGCCGGCCGACCCCGGCCCGGTGACCCAGGAACTGGTGGCCTGCGCCGTGTGCGGCGATTTCGTCCCCGAACAGGGCGCCCGTTCCTGCGGCCGCAAGGACTGCCCCTATCCGGGGTGAATCCGGCGGATTTGGACCGCCGTTCTGTCGTGCGCCCCGGAACAGGACTTCCCCCTTGAATTGGGGTCATGATTGCCGCACCGTGTATTGCCGGATGGGCAATACGCGCGAGGGGTGTGGGGCGTCATGGCGCGCATGCGCAAGATCCTGTGGGGGCGGATTCTCATTCATCTCCTCTTTTTCGCCCTGGGCACCTACCAGTTGGCGACCAGTTGGTACCTGGGCTGGATCATGGCCCGGGCTTCCGGCGCGCCGGTCGAAACCGTACGGGTGATCGATTTCCACGAAGGCTTGGACTGGAGCCTTGCCACCACCGGCCACTGGATCAAGGCTGTCGCGCCCGACGACACATTCCCCCTTTCGGTCGCCGTGACCGGGAAGACGTTTGGCCGCCTCAGGACGGGCGATACCCTTGACGTCCAGTGGGTCGGCCTGCCGGACATGCCCTATGCGGAAGCGGCGTGGATCACCAGCCTGGAACCGGTATGGCGACTGGGGTCAAGGGCCGACGGCTGGGCGGTGACCCGGGCCTTCGTGGTGGGCCTTGGGCTGGTCCTTTTCACGGGGTACCGCCTGGTATTCTGGCGGCGCTCCCTGACCCGGATGCAGGCCCTGAATCCGGAGATCGGGTACTGGCAGCGCCGGCGGAACCGGAACGAACAGACGGAACGGCCGCCACCCCCCTGGGTGGCGCCGCCGATCGATCCCAAGTACGAGGCCCTGGTGACGCGGCTGGAGGCCATGGCCCGGGACCACCCGGCCCGCTATGCGCGCCGCGTGCGGGCCTGGGCGTTGCTGGGCTCCTTGTACCTGCTGTTCCTGTTTCTGGTCCTTGCCGGGTCCCTGACCGGGATGGCCTACATCATCTGGACCTTCCAGTACTGGTCGCTTCTGTTCCTGGTCCTTCCCCTGGGGGCCGCCAGCCTGCTGGCCGGCCGGGTCCTGCTGGTGCGCCTGCCGACGCCGTCCGGATACGTCCTCAATCGCGCCGACGCGCCCAACTTCTTCCACCTGATCCACATGGCCTGTCTGCCCCAACACGGTGTCTTCATCGAAAAGATCGTGCTGACGGACGAATTCAATGCGGGAGTCGCCCAGGTTCCGCTTCTGGGGCTGTTCGGTCGGCACCGCAATTGGCTGGTCCTCGGGTTGCCCTTCATGGCGGCGCTGGAGTTGGACGAATTCATCGCCGTTATCGGTCATGAATACGGGCATCTGGCCCGGCGACACGGCATTTCCGGGGCCTGGATCTATCGTGCCCGCAAGGCCTGGTGGTCGGTCGGCGAGCGCATATCGGATCAGTCCGCCTGGCAGCGGATCCTGTTCGGCCGCTTCCTGGCCTGGTACGGGCCCTTCTTCAATGCCTACAGCTTCGCCCTGGCCCGCCAGCAAGAATATCAGGCCGACCGCATGGCCGCCGAATTGACGTCCGACGCCACGGCGGCCCGGGCCCTGTGCGCCGTTTACCTGCTGGGCAACCGCTACAACGAGCAGTACTGGGAAGAGATCTGGAGCCTGCCCGAATCGGAGGATCGCCCGCAACCCGGCCCCCATGCCCGTATGGTGGCCTGGCTGGAGGAGGCGCGACGCCTGTGGGGCGACGACCTGGACCGCGCCATGAAGGCGAGGACCGGGCACCGGGACACCCATCCCGCGCTGCGCGATCGCCTGGCGGCCCTGGGCCAGGACCCGATGCTGCCGACGCCCCTGGAGCGGCCGGCCATTGAGGCCCTGCCCGATGACGTCCGCCAGGCGGCCCTGTCGGCCTATGACGATGCCTGGTGGGCCGAGGCCGAGGCGCCCTGGCGGGCCAACCGACAGCAGTTGGAGCAGCGGCAGCGGGACCTGGCGGACCTGAAGGCCCGTCAAGGTGCCTGGACGCCGGAGGAGGATCGCTGGACCCTGGCCCAGCTGACCGCCGACCTGGAAGGGCAGGCGGCCGCCGAACCGCTCTTCCGGTCCCTGGTGACGGCCCACCCGGACGATCCCCGCTACCAGTTCGCCCTGGGCGACTGCCTGGCGGCCCAGGACAAGGAGGAGGGCATCGCCTTCCTGGAACGCAGCATGGCCCAGGACCCCGAGGCGATCATACCGGCCTGCGACGAGGCCATCGCCTTCCTGCTGCGCAAGGGGCGCGAGAACGAGGCCGAGGCCTTCTGGGGACGACGCCAGGACCGCGAGGATCAGATCGCGGCGGCAGACGAGGAACGCTGGTCGCTGCACGCCGGCTCGCTGGACCTGCGGCCCCACGGCCTGCCGCCTGAAACGGTGCAGGCATTGCGCGAGGCGGCGTCGCGGCGGATCGAGATCAAGCGGGCCTGGGTGGTCCGCCAGAACGTGCGCCTCATGCCCGAACGACCGTTCATCCTGATCGGCCTGCGCATGGACCTGGTGACCCGGGCGCTGGACCTGGGCGACGACATCATCGAGGGCCTGTTCGACCACGTGGAACTGCCCGGCCTGTGCGTGGTGATGATCGAGCAGCGGGACCGGCGCTGGTTGTTCAACCCCATGCGTCGGGTGCCTGGCGCCCTGTTCTACCGCAAGGGTCGGCCTGCCATCCGGGACTGAGGACGTCCACACCGCCGCCAAATTGACCTCTGGTGCACACCCGGGTTGCCTTGACCCGTCCCCGGGGCGGCAGTAAGGTCCGAACCCGCGCGTTTTCAAGTTGCCCACCAGCCAAAAAAGAATGGCGCCCTCCATGGCAGAGTCCCCCAGTTTCCAGTCGCTCATCCTGCGGCTGCAGGCCTTTTGGGCCGAACGCGGATGCGTGATCCTGCAGCCCCTGGACATGGAAGTCGGCGCCGGCACCTTCCATCCGGCCACTACCCTGCGGGCCCTGGGCCCGGAAACCTGGAACACGGCCTATGTCCAGCCGTCGCGCCGGCCCACCGACGGGCGCTATGGCGAGAACCCCAACCGGCTGCAGCACTACTACCAGTTCCAGGTGCTGCTGAAGCCCTCGCCGGCCGATCCGCAGCAGCTTTATCTGGACAGCCTGTACGCCCTGGGCATCGACCCGGCCCTGCACGACATCCGCTTCGTCGAGGACGACTGGGAAAGCCCCACCCTGGGCGCCTGGGGCCTGGGCTGGGAAGTCTGGTGCGACGGCATGGAGGTCACCCAGTTCACCTACTTCCAGCAGGTGGGCGGCATCGAGTGCGACCCCGTGCCCGTGGAGTTGACCTACGGCCTGGAACGCCTGGCCATGTACATCCAGGGGGTGGAGAACGTCTACGACCTGGACTGGAACGGCGCCGGGGTCACCTACGGCGACGTGTTCCTGCAGGCCGAGCGGGAATATTCGGCCCACAACTTCGAGCACGCCGACGTGGACATGCTGGCCCGCCACTTCCAGGACGCCGAACGGGAATGCGCCGCCCTGCTGGGCGAGAAGCTGGCCCTGCCGGCCTATGACCAGTGCCTGAAGGCCAGCCACCTGTTCAACCTGCTGGACGCCCGGGGCGTCATCAGCGTCACCGAGCGGGCCGCCTACATCGGCCGGGTGCGGGCCCTGGCCAAGGGCTGCTGCGAGATGTGGCTGGCCAGCCGCGGCCACGCCGTGGCCGGGGAGGGCTGAGCCATGGCCGAGCTGCTGCTGGAGGTGTTCTCCGAGGAAATCCCGGCCCGCATGCAGGCCCGCGCGGCCCAGGACCTGCAATCCCTGGTGCTGGACGGCCTGAAGGCCGTGGGCCTGGACGGCGGCGCCGCCCGGTGCTTCGTCACGCCCCGGCGCCTGGCCCTGGTGGTGGACGGCCTGCCCGCCGCCACCCCGGACGTCACCGGCGACCGCAAGGGTCCCAAGGTGGACGCGCCGGAACAGGCCATCGCCGGGTTCCGGCGGTCGCTGCCCGAAGGGGCGCGGGTCGAGGAGCGCGACACCCCCAAGGGCCGCACCTTCTTCGCCGTGTGGGACGAAAAGGGCCGGGCCACCGCCGACGTGCTGCCCGAGGTGATCGTCAAGGCCCTGGGCGCGCTGCCCTGGCCCAAGTCCATGCGCTGGGCCGACCACCCCGGCCGCTGGGTGCGGCCGCTGCACCGCATCGTGTGCCTGTTCGACGGCGCCGTGGTGCCCTTCGCCTTCGGCCCCGTGCGCAGCGGCAACACCACCCTGGGCCACCGGTTCCTGGCCGTGGGCGAGTTCCCGGTGACCGGGTTCGACGATTACAAGAACCGCCTGGCCGCCGCCCATGTGGTGCTGGACCCGGCCGAGCGCCGCGCCGCCATCGCCGAGCAGGCCGCCGCCAAGGCCGCCGCCGAGGGCCTGACGGTGAAGGACGATCCGGGCCTGCTGGACGAGGTGACGGGCCTGGTGGAATGGCCCAACGTGTTGATGGGGCGCATCGACGACGCCTTCATGGACGTGCCGCCCGAGGTGCTGATCACCTCCATGCGGGCGCACCAGAAGTATTTCTCGCTGCTGGACGGCGCCGGCGGGCTGGCGCCGCGCTTCCTGGTGGTGGCCAATACCCAGGCCACGGACGGCAACGCCCAGATCATCGCCGGCAACGAGCGCGTGCTGCGCGCCCGCCTGTCCGACGCCAAGTTCTTCTGGGACCAGGACCGCAAGCGCAGCCTGGAAAGCCGGGTCGCCGACCTGGGAGTCATCACCTTCCACGCCAAGCTGGGCACCCTGGCCCAGCGGGTGGACCGCATGGCCGCCCTGGCCCGCGACCTGTGCAAGTTCGTGCCCGGGGCCGACCCGGACACGGCCGAGCGGGCGGCGCGCCTGGCCAAGGCCGACCTGACCACGGAAATGGTGTTCGAGTTCACCGAGCTGCAGGGCCTGATGGGCCGCTACTACGCCCTGCACGACGGCGAGCCGGCCCCCATCGCCAACGCCGTGGCCGAGCATTACGCCCCCCAGGGGCCGTCCGACGCCTGCCCCACGGCGCCCATCAGCGTGGTGGTGGCCCTGGCGGAAAAGCTGGACACCCTGGCCGGGTTCTGGGCCGTGGGCGAGAAGCCCACCGGGTCCAAGGACCCCTACGCCCTGCGCCGGGCCGCTTTGGGGGTGATCCGCCTGATCGTCGAGAACGGCCTGCGCCTGCCGCTGCTGAAGGTGCTGGAGCGGGCCTACTGGCTGTACGACGACAGCCATCCGGACTTCGCGTCCGTGGCCGTCAACGCCGACGACCCGGCCGCCGTGCTGACGGACCTGATGGGCTTCTTCGCCGACCGCCTGAAGGTCCACCTGCGCGAACAGGGGGTGCGCCACGACCTGGTGTCGGCCGTTTTCGCCCTGGGGGGTGAAGACGATCTTGTGCGCCTGCTGGCCCGGGTGGAGGCCCTGCGGGTGTTTCTGGACAGTGAAGACGGCGCCAATCTGTTGACCGCCTACCGCCGGGCCGCCAATATCCTTCGGATCGAGGAAAAGAAGGATGGCCTGCCCTATGACGGGGCGGTCGCGGCGGACCTGCTGGCCCAGGACGAGGAGCGGACGCTTTTCGACAGCCTGGCCGACACCGGGCCGCGCGCGCGCGCCGCGCTGTCGGCAGAAGACTATTCCGGCGCGATGGGTGCCCTGGCGGAGCTGCGCCAACCCGTCGATGCCTTTTTCGACCGCGTCACGGTGAATGCCGATGACGCGGCCGTGCGGGCGAACAGGCTTCGCCTGCTGGCGCGTATCCGAGCCGGCCTCGAAGACGTGGCCGACTTTTCACAGATCGAAGGTTAGGGGATACCGATATGACCAAGTGGGTATACAGCTTCGGGGGGGGATCGGCAGATGGTGGCGCGGAGATGAAAAATCTGCTGGGTGGCAAGGGTGCCAACCTGGCGGAAATGAGCAGCCTGGGCATTCCCGTGCCCCCCGGCTTCTCCATCACCACCGAAGTCTGCACGCACTACTACGACAACAAGGAAACCTATCCGGCCGACCTGGCCGACCAGGTGAAGGCGGCTCTGGGCCAGATCGAACAGATCATGGGCGCCACCTTCGGCAGCATGGAAAATCCGCTGCTGGTTTCGGTGCGGTCCGGCGCCCGGGCTTCCATGCCCGGCATGATGGACACGGTGCTGAACCTGGGCCTGAACGACAAGACCGTGGTGGCCCTGGCCAAGCGCAGCGGCGACGAACGGTTCGCCTATGACAGCTACCGCCGATTCATCCAGATGTACGGCGACGTGGTGCTGGAAGTGGATCACCACCATTTCGAGGAACTGCTGGAAGACCATAAGACCGAGCGCGGCCTGGTGCTGGACACCGAGCTGACGGCGGCCGACTGGAAGACGCTGTGCGCCGCCTATGCCGCCAAGGTGGAAGAGGTGCTGGGCAAGCCCTTCCCGCAGGATCCCGAGGAACAGCTGTGGGGCGCCATCGGCGCCGTGTTCGGCAGCTGGATGAACCAGCGCGCCATCACCTATCGCCGCCTGCATGGCATTCCGGCCGAATGGGGAACGGCCGTGAACGTCCAGGCCATGGTGTTCGGCAACATGGGTGACGACTGCGCCACGGGCGTGTGCTTCTCGCGCAACCCGTCGACCGGCGACAACCTGTTCTACGGCGAATACCTGATCAACGCCCAGGGCGAGGACGTGGTGGCCGGCATCCGCACGCCGCAGCCGCTGACCATCGCCGAAAAGGTGATGAACAATTCGGACCTGCCGTCCATGGAAGAGACCATGCCGCCCCTGTACAAGGAGCTGGTCGAGGTGCGCGACAACCTGGAGCGCCACTACAAGGACATGCAGGACATGGAGTTCACGGTCCAGCAGGGCAAGCTGTGGATGCTCCAGACCCGCACCGGCAAGCGCACCGCCAAGGCGTCGCTGAAGATCGCCGTCGACATGGTCGAGGAAGGCGTGATCAGCCGCGAGGAAGGCGTGCGGCGCATCGACCCGGCGCAGCTTGACCAGCTGCTGCACCCGACCCTGGACCCGAAGGCCGACAAGGAAGTCCTGGGCCGCGGCCTGCCGGCCTCGCCGGGTGCCGCGTCGGGCCAGGTGGTGTTCAGCGCCGAGGACGCCGAGGCCTGGTCCGAGGCCGGCAAGGAAGTGATCCTGGTGCGCATCGAGACCAGCCCCGAGGACATCGGCGGCATGCACGTGGCCCAGGGCATCCTGACCACCCGCGGCGGCATGACCAGCCACGCCGCCGTGGTGGCCCGCGGCATGGGCACGCCCTGCGTGGCCGGCGCCGGCGACCTGCGGGTGGATTACGCCCAGAAGCTGTTCACCGTGGCCGGACGGACCATTTCCGAAGGCGAGGTGATCACCATCGACGGGTCCACCGGCGAGGTGATGGCCGGTTCGGTGCCGACCATCCAGCCGGAACTGACCGGCGACTTCGGCAAGCTGATGGAATGGGTGGACAACATCCGCGTGCTGGGCGTGCGGACCAACGCCGAAACGCCCGAGGACGCCACCACGGCCCGCAACTTCGGCGCCGAGGGCATCGGCCTGTGCCGCACCGAGCACATGTTCTTCGAC
>JAGREA010000250.1 GCA_020446745.1 Rhodobacterales bacterium
CGGTCAGCCGTTGGTGGCGGGGGCGGGGGTGGCGGACTGGTTCTCCCGCGGGCCGGCGGTGCGGACCTTCTGGTTGGGGCGCAGGCGTTCGTTGCCGCGCACCACCACCACGTCGCCGGGCTGCAGGCCGCTCACCACCTCGAACCGGCTGCCGATGGCCTCGCCCAGGGTGACGGGGCGGATGCGGGCCTCGCCGTTTTCCACCATGAACACCACGTTGGTGCCCTTGCGCGACAGCACGGCGTCCTTGTGCACGGTCACCACCTGGCGCGATTCGCTGACCGGCAGGTGCAGGGTCACGCTCTGGCTGGTGGCCAGGTTGGCCCGGTCGGGCGAGAAATCGGGGGTGAAGCGCACGGCGCGGGTGCGGGTCAGGGGGTTTTCCTCGGGCACCGTGGCCCGCACGATGGCCAGCAGCCCTTCCTCGCCGGCCAGGTCGAAGGTCACCACCGTGCCCTGGGCCAGGCCCGACGTGCGCTGCGACGGCACGTCGGCCTCGATCTCCAGGGACCGGTCGTCGATCAGGTCGACCAGGGGCTGGCCCTTGTTCACGTAGGACCCGGCCTCGGTATGGCGATAGGCCACCACGCCGCCATAGGGCGCGCGCACGTCGGCGTTGGACAGGTTCAGCTCGGCCAGGCGCACCTGGGCCCGGGCGCTGGCCAGGGCGGCCTCGTGCTCGGCGGCCACGCTTTCGGCCTGCAGCACCTCCTGGCGCTTGTCCTCGTACTTGGCCTGGCTGAAGGCGGCGGACTGGCGCAGCCGTTCCAGGCGCGCCAGCTCCTGGCGGCGCAGCTTCAGTTCCACGTTGGTGGTCTGCAGGGCGGCGGTGGTCTTGGCGGCCTCGGCCTTGCGCAGCTCCAGGTTCCAGCGCAGCTCGTCCTTGACCAGCACGGCGATCACGTCGCCGGTTTCCACCCGGTCGCCCACCGCCACCTGGAAGGTGTCCACGGGGGCGCTGATGCGGGCCGCCACCTCGCCCTTGCGGCGCGCCACCAGGCGGCCGATCACCGGCATGGTCTGCTGCAGGGGTTCGGCGCGCACGGCGTTCACCCCCACCAGCATGGCGTTGGCGGCCGGGCCCTTGCCCTGCTGCTGCGCCCGGGCGTCGGCCGGGGCGGCCAGGGCGGCCGCGGCCAGGACGCCGGCCAGCAGGACGGCCCGGGCGGGGAACCGGACGGGACGCAGGAAGGGCTTGGACATTCCGGGGGCTCCGTTGTCAGCAGATTCGGGCACGACTCACGGCGGGTCGCCCAAACCGGGCCCCGCGGCAGGCGATGATCATCCCCGCCCTGGGCGGGCGATGCAAGGGACGTTGGCGGGCCCTCGGGGCCGGGCATGGCAGGGTTGCAAGGGGCGCCGGCCGGACTTGCGCCGGTTTTTCCTTGCCCGTGGCTTGGCCGGTCACGTAGATGTGACGGCAGGACACGTCTGCTGTGCCGGGGGACCCGAACATGCCCACCCTGTTGCTGACCCATCCCGCCTGTCTGGAACACGACATGGGGGAAGGCCATCCGGAATGCCCGGACCGGCTGCGCGCGGTGATGGCGGCCCTGGAAAGCGAAGAGTTCATGTTCCTGCACCGGCGCGAGGCGCCGCTGGCCGAACGCCGCGACCTGGAGCGCGTGCACCCCGCCGACTACGTGGATTTCGTGCTGAACCGGGTGCCCGAACGGGGCCTGGCGCGGCTGGACCCCGACACCGCCCTGTCGCCCGGGTCCGGCGAGGCCGCCCTGCGTGCCGCCGGCGCCGTGTGCGACGCCGTGGACGCGGTGATGAGCGGCGAATCCCGCAACGCCTTCTGCGCCATCCGCCCGCCGGGCCACCATGCCGAGGCCGCCCAGGCCATGGGCTTCTGCTTCTTCAACAACGCCGCCGTGGGCGCCGTCCGGGCCCGCAACCGCCATGGCGCCGACCGGGTGGCGATCATCGATTTCGACGTCCACCACGGCAACGGCACCCAGTCCTTCGCCGACCGCTATGCCGACGTGTTCTACGGGTCGTCCCACCAGTCGCCGGCCTATCCGGGCACCGGGTCGTCGCGCGAGCGCGGCCAGTACGGCAACATCTGCAACGTCGAACTGGCCCCCGGGTCGGGCACCGAGCAGTTCCGCGCCGCCTACACCGAAACCATCCTGCCCCGGCTGCGCGACTTCAACCCGGAACTGCTGATCATCTCGGCCGGGTTTGACGCCCACGCCCGCGATCCCCTGTGCCAGTTGCGGGTGAAGACCGAGGACTTCGGCTGGCTGACGGAAGAGCTGGTCAAGGTGGCCAACGACTGCTGCGACGGCAAGGTGGTGTCCACCCTGGAAGGGGGCTACGACCTGTCGGCCCTGGCGGCCAGCGCGGCCGTGCACGTGCGGGCCCTGATGCACACCTGACGCCGCCGTGTTCCGGGCATTCCGGGGCGTTTTCGCAAAGCAACATGGCTGCCCCGCACGGTGCCTGTTTCGCTTGCCCCGCACCCCGGGCGCGCCTAAACTCCCGCGTCTTGACGACGGGAACACCCATGAGCGCTGGAAAATCCAAGGCCGACGCCGCGCCGTCGGACGTCGATGGCATGAGCTTCGAGGACGCCCTGGCGGAACTGGAAGACATCGTGCGGCGTTTGGAGGATGGGTCGGGCAAGCTGGACGAGGCCATTTCGGCCTACGAACGGGGCGCGCGCCTGAAGGCCCATTGCGAGGCCCGGCTGCGCGAGGCCCAGGCGCGCATCGACCGCGTGGTGGTGGCCGCCGACGGCGGCGCCCGCGTCGAGGACATGGACATCGAGTAGCACGGACCGGTTGATGGAAGAGCACGAGTTCAAGGCGGCGATGGCCGACAACGCGGCCCGGGTCGAGGACTACCTGGACCGCCTGCTGCCCCTGCACGACAACCCCGAGGCCCGGGTGATCGAGGCCATGCGCTATGCCACCCTGGGCGGCGGCAAGCGGGTGCGCCCGTTCCTGGTGACCCAGAGCGCCCGCCTGTTCGCCGTGTCGGAAGACAGCGCGCTGCGCGCCGCCGCGGCCGTCGAGATGGTGCACTGCTATTCCCTGGTCCACGACGACCTGCCGGCCATGGACGACGACGACCTGCGGCGCGGCCGGCCGACCTGCCACAAGGCGTTCGACGAGGCCACGGCCATCCTGGCCGGCGACGCCCTGCTGACCCGTGCCTTCGAGGTGATGGCCGATCCGTCCATCCACCCCGATCCGCGCATCCGCGCCGACCTGGTGGTGGCCCTGGCCCGGGCGTCGGGCGCCGAGGGCATGGTGGGCGGCCAGATGCTGGACCTGGTGGCCGAGAAGGCCGACCTGACGGTGCCCGAGATCACCCGCCTGCAGCGCATGAAGACCGGCGCCCTGATCGCCGTGAGCTGCGAGGCCGGGGCCATCCTGGGCAAGGCGTCGAAGATGCAGCACACGGCGCTTCTGGCCTATGCCCACGACCTGGGCCTGGCCTTCCAGATCATCGACGACCTGCTGGACGTGGAAGGGGACGCGGCCGAGGTGGGCAAGGCCACCGGCAAGGACGCCGACGCCGGCAAGGCCACCTTCGTGTCGCTGCTGGGCGCCGAGCGGGCCCGTTCCCAGGCCGCCATGCTGGTGGAACAGGCCGGCCAGCACCTTGATATTTTCGCGGAAAAGGCCGACCCTCTGAAACGTCTGGCCCGGTTCGTTTTCGAACGCCGGGCCTGACCCACACTTTCGCCTAAGGACGCTTCCCGTGACCGAACCCTCGAAAACGCCGCTTCTGGACCGCGTCAAGGACCCCGCGGACATCCGTGACATGAGCGACGAGGACCTGCGCCGGCTGGCCGACGAGGTGCGCGACGAAACCATCCGCACGGTGTCGTTCACGGGCGGCCACCTGGGGGCCTCGCTGGGCGTGGTGGAACTGACGGTCGCCCTGCACCACACCTTCAACGCGCCGGAAGACAAGCTGATCTGGGACGTGGGCCACCAGTGCTATCCCCACAAGATCCTCACCGGCCGGCGCGAGCGCATGCTGACCCTGCGCCAGGGCGGCGGCCTGTCGGGCTTCACCAAGCGGGCCGAAAGCCCCTACGACCCCTTCGGCGCCGGGCACTCCTCCACCTCCATCTCGGCCGGCCTGGGCATGGCCGTGGGCCGCGACCTGGCGGGGCGCAAGAACCACGTGATCTCGGTCATCGGCGACGGCTCCATGAGCGCCGGCATGGCCTATGAGGCCATGAACAACGCCGGGTCCATGGATTCCCGCCTGATCGTCATCCTGAACGACAACGACATGTCCATCGCGCCCCCCGTGGGGGCCATGAGCGCCTACCTGTCGCGCCTCATCTCGTCGAAGCCGTTCCGCTCGATCCGGCATTTCGCCGCCGACGTGGCCAAGAAGTTCCCGCGCGCCATGTCGGAAGCGGCCCGCAAGGCCGACGAGTTCGCCCGCGGCATGGTCACCGGCGGCACCCTGTTCGAGGAACTGGGCTTCTACTACGTGGGCCCCATCGACGGCCACAACCTGGACCACCTGCTGCCGGTGCTGAAGAACCTGCGCGACGATGCCGAGGCCGGGCCGGTGCTGCTGCACGTGGTCACCCGCAAGGGCCACGGCTATGCCCCGGCCGAGGAAGCGGCCGACAAGTACCACGGCGTGGGCAAGTTCGACGTGGTGACGGGCAAGCAGGTGAAGGCCCAGTCCAACGCCCCGTCCTACACCCGGGTGTTCTCCGACGCCCTGATCGCCGCCGGCGAGAAGGACGACCGGATCGTCGCCATCAACGCCGCCATGCCCGCCGGCACGGGGCTGGACCGCTTCGCCGAGCGGTTCCCCGACCGCTGTTTCGACGTGGGCATCGCCGAGCAGCACGCCGTGACCTTCGCCGCCGGCCTGGCCTGCGAGGGCTACCGCCCCTTCGCCACCCTTTATTCCACGTTCCTGCAGCGGGCCTACGACCAGGTGGTGCACGACGTGGCCATCCAGAACCTGCCGGTGCGCTTCGCCATCGACCGGGCCGGCCTGGTGGGCGCCGACGGGGCCACCCACGCCGGCGCCTTCGACCTGTCCTACCTGTGCTGCCTGCCCAACATGGTGGTCATGGCGCCGTCGGACGAGGCCGAGCTGGTGCACATGATCGCCACCGCCGCGGCCCACGATTCCGGCCCGTCGGCCGTGCGCTACCCGCGCGGCGAGGGCGTGGGCATCGAGCTGCCGACGGAAGGCCAGGTGCTGGAGATCGGCAAGGGCCGCATCGTCCGCGAGGGCGCCACGGTGGCCCTGCTGGCCCTGGGGCCGCGCGTCCAGGCCTGCCTGACGGCGGCCGACGACCTGGCGGCCCGGGGCCTGTCCACCACCGTGGCCGACGCCCGCTTCGCCAAGCCCATCGACGCCGACCTGGTGCGCGACCTGGCGGCGCGCCACGAGGTGCTGGTGACGGTGGAGGAAGGGGCCGTGGGCGGCTTCTCGGCCCAGGTGCTGAAGCTGCTGACCGACGAGGGGCTGCTGGACGGCGCCCTGAAGGTGCGCACCCTGGTGCTGCCCGACGTGTTCCAGGACCACGACTCCCCGTCGCGCCAGTACGAGACGGCGGGCCTGCAGCCGGCCGACATCGCCGCCACGGTGCTGTCCGCCCTGGGCCGCGACGACGCCGCGGCCGCCAAGGCCGCCGCCAACCCCGCCCGGGCCTGACCCCGGCGGGGCGGACCGGCTTCGTGCCCGCAAAGGAACGGCTGGACCAGCTTCTGGTGCTGCGCGGACTGGCCGAAAGCCGCGCCCGGGCCCAGGCCCTGATCATGGCCGGGCTGGTGTTTTCCGACGACCGGCGCCTGGACAAGGCCGGCCTGAAGGTGGCCACCGACATTCCCCTGACCGTGAAGGGCAAGGAACACCCCTGGGTGTCGCGCGGCGGCATGAAGCTGGCCCACGGCCTGGACGCCTTCGCCATCGACCCCCAGGGCCTGACGGCCATCGACGTGGGGGCCTCCACCGGCGGCTTCACCGACGTGCTGCTGTCGCGCGGCGCGGCCAGGATCTACGCCGTCGACGTGGGCCACGGGCAACTGGCCTGGTCGCTGCGCAACGATGACCGGGTGGTGGTGATGGAACGCACCAACGCCCGCCACCTGGACGCCACCCTGATTCCCGAACCCGTGGACC
>JAGREA010000251.1 GCA_020446745.1 Rhodobacterales bacterium
CGGTGGGATGTGTGGCGGGTCTTGTCCTGCCGGATCGGCCTTGTTAAGAACAGGGTATGAAGAAAAGCCTTTCCTTCCTGGCGGTCCTGTTGCTGGCCACGCCGGCGGCGGCGGAACCGGACTTCATCGACACCTTCAAGGCCTGGAATGCCTTCGGCGGCAAGGAAGGCACCAAGCGCCTGTGCTATGTGGGCAGCCTGCCCACCAAGTCGGAAGGCAAGTACACCAAGCGCGGCACCACCTACATCCTGGTCACCCACCGCCCCGACGACGGCGAGAACGGGGTGGTCAGCATCACCGCCGGCTACCGCTACAAGGCCGGCAGCGAGGTGACGGTGACCATCGGCGGCGAATCGGTGCGCCTGTTCACCAACGGCGACCACGCCTGGGCCAGCGACGAGGCCACGGACCGCAAGCTGGTGACCCTGATGAAGGCCGGGCGGGACATGGTGATCAAGGGCCAGTCGCAGCGCGGCACCCTGACCACCGACACCTATTCCCTGGAAGGCTTCACCGCCGCCTACCAGGCCGCCAGCAAGGACTGCGGGCTGTAGCCGGCGCCAAAGCGCCCCTTGCCTAACCGGGCGCCGGGCGGCATAACGCCCCTTTCGATCCCCGATGCCGAGGTGTGCCATGGTCCGCAACGCCCTTCTGTCCCTGTTCGTCCTGGTGCTGGCCGCGGCCGGCGGGCCCGCCGGGGCGGCCGAAAAGCTGCAGGTCACCGACGTGACGGTGGGCTCGGGGGCCGAGGCCGGACCCGACAGCCGGGTGACCGTGCACTACACGGGCTGGCTGATGGACGGCACGGAATTCGATTCCAGCCGCAACCGCAACAAGCCCATCACCTTCGACCTGGGCGCCCACCGGGTGATCCAGGGCTGGGACCGGGGCATCGTGGGCATGCGCGAGGGCGGCACCCGCGAACTGGTCATCCCGCCCCACCTGGCCTACGGCCCCCAGGGCGCCGGCGGGGTGATCCCGCCCAACGCCACCCTGAAGTTCAATGTGGAGCTGGTGAAGGTGGCGGCCCCGGCCTTCACCACCGTGGACAACGAAACGGTGAAGGCCCTGCTGGCCCAGGGCGTGCCCATCGTCGACGTCCGCCGGCCCGAGGAATGGGCCCAGACGGGCGTCATCGAAGGGGCCCACAAGATCACCGCCTTCGACGGGCGCGGCAAGTTCGTGCGCGACTTTCCCAAGCAGTTCGCCGAGGTGGTCGGCCAGGACAGCCCGGTGCTGCTGATCTGCCGCACCGGCAGCCGCACCCGGGCCCTGTCGCAGATGCTGTCGGAGCACGCCGGCTACACCCGCATCTACAATGTGCGCGACGGCATCACCAAATGGATCAGCGACGGCAATCCCGTCGTCAAGGAGTGACCTTCGGGCACGGCATGCCATGACCACGGCCGACGAACGCACCAACCTGGCGGGCCTGGACCGCGCCGAACTGGCGGCGGTGGTGGCCGGCCTGGGCGAAAAGCCGTTCCGCGCCAAGCAGCTGTGGCACTGGATCTATCACCGGGGCGAAACCGACTTCGCCAACATGACCACCCTGGGCGGCCCCCTGCGGGCCAAGCTGGCGGAGGCCTGCGCCGTCCGCCGCCCCGGCGTGGCCACGGAGCAGACCTCCACCGACCGCACCCGCAAGTGGCTGCTGCGGTTCGACGACGGCAACGAGGCGGAAACGGTGTTCATCCCGGAAGAGGACCGGGGGGCGCTGTGCATCTCGTCCCAGGTGGGCTGCACCCTCACCTGCACCTTCTGCCACACGGGCACCCAGAAGCTGGTGCGCAACCTGACGGCGCCGGAAATCGTCGGCCAGTTGATGCTGGCCCGGGATTCCTACGGCGAATGGCCCAGCCCCAAGGACGGGCGCCTGCTCAGCAACATCGTGATGATGGGCATGGGCGAACCCCTGTTCAATTACGACAACGTGGCCCAGGCCCTGAAGATCGTCATGGACCCGGAAGGGCTGGCCATCTCGAAGCGGCGCATCACGCTGTCCACCTCGGGCGTGGTGCCGGAAATCCACCGCTGCGGCGCCGAGCTGGGGGTCAACCTGGCCATCAGCCTGCACGCCGTGCGCGACGACCTGCGCGACGTGCTGGTGCCGATCAACAAAAAGTATCCGTTGAAGGAGCTGGTGGCGGCCCTGCGCGCCTATCCGGCGGCCAACAACGCCCGGCGCATCACCATCGAATACGTGATGCTGAAGGGGGTGAACGACAGCCCCGCCGAGGCCCGCGAGATGATCCGCCTGCTGAAGGGCATTCCGGTGAAGTTCAACCTGATCCCCTTCAACGTGTGGCCCGGCGCGCCCTACGAGATGTCGCCGCCCCACGTGATCCGGCGGTTTTCCGAAATCCTCAACGATGCCGGCTATTCGGCGCCCATCCGGGTGCCCCGGGGCCGCGACATCATGGCCGCCTGCGGGCAGCTCAAGTCGGCCAGCGAGCGGGCCCGCAAGGGCCGCGCCACCGCCATGGCGGCCCAGGTGGGGGGAACGGCATGACCGAACGCAGGATGCCGCCGGGCAAGCAGGTGATCTTCGTGGGCGACCCCATGTGCTCGTGGTGCTGGGGCTTCGCGCCGGAACTGGACCGCATCGCCGACGCCTGCGCCGGCCGGGCAACCCTGTCGGTGGTCACCGGCGGCCTGCGGGCCAACATGACCACCCCCATGGACGACCCCATGAAGGCCGATATCAAGGCCCACTGGGAGCACGTGCACGAGGCCTCGGGCCAGCCCTTCGACTTCGCCTTCTTCGACCGCGACGGCTTCGTCTACAACACCGAACCGCCGTGCCGGGCCGTGGTGACCCTGCGCACCGCCCTGCCGGACCAGGCCGTGGCCTTCTTCGCCGACCTGCACCGGGCCTTCTATGCCCAGGGGCAGGACGTGACCGACGCCGACGTGCTGGCCGACCTGGCCGCCGCCCGGGGCATGGACCGGGCCCTGTTCCTGGACGCCTTCGACAAGCCGGCCATGAAGGTGGCCACCTCGTCGGACTTCCAGTACGCCCGGGCCCTGGGGGTCAGCGGTTTTCCCACCGTGGTGTGCCGCGACGGCGACCAGTGGGCCTACCTGACCGTGGGCTACCGCAGGTACGCCGATTTCGGCCCCGTGTTCCAGGAATGGCTGGACCGGCCCTCGGACCCTGCGGACGCATAGCCGGCGCGCGGCGCGCACCCTTGTTCCGCCGCGCCGTTCGCCTATACTGCGCGGCCTGAATTCCACCCGAACCCCAAGGGATTGCGAACCATGAGCGGTGACGTGAAGAAGGTCGTGCTGGCCTATTCCGGCGGCCTGGACACCTCGGTGATCCTGCGCTGGCTGCAGGACGTGTACAAATGCGAGGTGGTGACCTTCACCGCCGACCTGGGCCAGGGCGAGGAGTTGGAGCCGGCCCGCGCCAAGGCCGAGATGATGGGCATCAAGCAGATCTTCATCGAGGACCTGCGCGAGGAGTTCGTGCGCGACTACGTGTTCCCCATGTTCCGCGCCAACGCCATCTACGAGGGCACCTACCTGCTGGGCACCTCCATCGCCCGGCCGCTCATCGCCAAGCGCCAGATCGAGATCGCCCACCAGGTGGGGGCCGACACCGTGTCCCACGGCGCCACCGGCAAGGGCAACGACCAGGTGCGGTTCGAGCTGGGCTATTACGCCTGCGACCCCAACATCAAGATCATCGCCCCGTGGCGGGAATGGGACCTGACCTCGCGCACCAAGCTGATCCAGTATGCCGAGCGCCACCAGATCCCCGTGCCCAAGGACAAGCGCGGCGAACCGCCGTTCAGCCAGGACGCCAACCTGCTGCACATCTCGTCCGAGGGGAAGGCCCTGGAGGACCCCTGGGTGGAGCCCGACTACGACCTGGTGCTCAGCCGCATGGTCACCCCCATGGCCGCCCCCGACGTGCCGACGGAAATCACCATCGACTTCGTGGCCGGCGACCCGGTGGCCATCAACGGCGAGAAACTGAGCCCCGCCAGCCTGCTGGCCAAACTGAACGAACTGGGCGGCGCCAACGGCGTGGGCTGCATCGACATCGTGGAAAACCGCTTCGTCGGCATGAAGTCGCGCGGCGTTTACGAAACCCCCGGCGGCACGGTGCTGTACCACGCCCGGCGCGCCATGGAGAGCCTGACCCTGGAACGCGGCGCGGCCCACCAGAAGGACGAGCTGATGCCGCGCTATGCCGAGCTGGTCTACAACGGCTTCTGGTTCGACCCCCAGCGCGAGATGCTGCAGGCGGCCATCGACCAGGCCAGCCAGCGGGTCACCGGCACGGTGCGCCTGAAGCTGTACAAGGGCAACGTCATCATCACCGGCCGCAAGTCCCCCAACAGCCTCTATGACGAGGAACTGGTGACCTTCGAGGAGGACAGCGTGTACGACCAGCGCGACGCCCAGGGCTTCATCAAGCTGAACGCGCTGCGCCTGCGCACCCTGGGGCTGTCCAAGCAGCGCTAGGCCGCCCTCACGCGCCGCCCCCATCCTCGGGCTGGGGGCGGCCGGCTAGCCGCTGGTACAGCAGGCCGATGCCCACCAGGGCCAGGCCCAGGCCCAGGAACGAGGCCACCCGCAGCAGGCCGTCCAGGCCCGCCATGTCGACCAGGAACACCTTGGCCGCCACCCCGGCCATCAGGCCCAGGGCGGCCCGGCGGGCGTCGGTCCAGCCGCGCCACAGGCCCAGCACCAGGGCCGCCAGGGCCACGGCCATCAGGGCGGCGGAATAGGCGTA
>JAGREA010000022.1 GCA_020446745.1 Rhodobacterales bacterium
CGTCGGTGCGGTAGATGTCCTCCGGGTCGCCGGACAGGGCGGCCCAGCGGAACGGCCCGATGCCCTTGCAGAACAGGGGCCGGATGTAGGCCGGCACGAAGCCGGGGAAGGCGAAGGCGTCTTCCACCCCCTCCTCCAGGGCCATCTGGCGGATGTTGTTGCCGTAGTCGAAGGTGGGGATGCCCTGGGCGTGGAAGGCCAGCATGGCCTTCACGTGCACGGCCATGGAAGCCTTGGCCGCCTTCACCGTGCCTTCAGGGTCCGTCTCCTTGCGTTCCTCCCAGTCGTCCAGAGACCAGCCCTGGGGCAGGTAGCCGTTCAGGGGATCATGGGCGCTGGTCTGGTCGGTCACCGCGTCGGGGCGCACGCCACGGCGCACCAGTTCGGGCAGCACGTCGGCGGCGTTGCCCAGCAGGCCCACCGAGACCGCCCGGCCCGCGGCCCCGGCGGCGGCGATTTCGGCCAGGGCGTCGTCCAGGTCGTCGCAGCGCTTGTCCAGGTAGCCGGTGCGCAGGCGCATGTCGATGCGGCTGGGCTGGCATTCCACGGCCAGCATGGAGGCCCCGGCCATGGTCGCCGCCAGGGGCTGGGCGCCGCCCATGCCGCCCAGGCCGGCGGTCAGGATCCACTTGCCGGTCAGGTCGCCGCCGAAGTGCTGGCGGCCCATTTCGGCGAAGGTCTCGTAGGTGCCCTGGACGATGCCCTGGCTGCCGATGTAGATCCACGACCCGGCCGTCATCTGGCCGTACATGATCAGGCCCTTGCGGTCCAATTCGTTGAAGTGCTCCCAGGTGGCCCAGTGGGGCACCAGGTTGGAATTGGCGATCAGCACCCGGGGGGCGTCGGCGTGGGTGCGGAACACGCCCACGGGCTTGCCCGACTGCACCAGCAGGGTCTGGTCCTCGCCCAGGCTTTTCAGTTCGCGTACGATGGCCGTGTAGCAGTCCCAGTTGCGGGCCGCCCGGCCGATGCCGCCATAGACCGTCAGCTCCTCGGGCTTTTCCGCCACCTCCGGGTCCAGGTTGTTCATCAGCATGCGCATGGGGGCCTCGGTGAGCCAGCTCTTGCAGGTCAGCTCGGGGCCGTGGGGGGCATGGATTTCGGGGGCGTTGCGCGATGGGCCGGTCATGTCTCGGAATCCTCCCGCCGGGGCGAATGGGTGAATCTGCTGCCCAGCCGGTAGCGGCTGCCGGGGTGGTACAGGTCGGCGACGGTGACCACGCCGTCCGGCGCCCGGGTGCGGCGATGCAGCAGCAGGCAGGGTTCCTGGGCCGCCATGTCCAGCAGGCGGCGGGTCTCGGCGTCGGGCATCACGGCCGAAACGGTGTGTTCGGCCTCGTAATGGGGCGCGCATTCGATCAGGTAGGCGTGGGGCGGGGTGCGGGTGAAGTCCTGCTCCAGGTAGTCGGGCGCGATGGCCGGGTTGACGGCCCGGTCCTCCAGCTGCAGGGGGCGGCCGTCCTCGCGGTGCAGGATGCGCGAACGGAACACCCGCGCCCCCACCGGCAGGTCCATGGCCGTGGCCAGGGCCGTGTCGGCGGTGCCGGCCCACAGGGCCAGCACATCGGCGCTGTGTTCGTGGCCACGCTCGGCGATCTCGACGGCCAGGTTGCGCACCCGCATGAATTCCGATTGCGGCGTGGGGTCGGCGACGAAGGTGCCCAGGCCCTGGACCCGGCGCAGCACCCCCTGGTCCGTCAGTTCGCGGATGGCCCGGTTGACGGTCATGCGGCTGATGCCCAGGGCGCGCACCAGCTCGTTTTCCGACGGCACGCGGAAATCCACGGGCCAGGCGCCGCTTTGGATGTGGGCCAGCACGTGGTCCTTCACCTGCTGGTACAGGGGGGCGGGGCCGTTCATGGCGTGGTCTCCTGCTTCCCTTCCGAAAGGCCCAGGTAGGCTTCCACCAGGGCCGGGTCGCGCCGGGCCTCGGCGGCGTCGCCCTGCCACACGGCACGGCCCGATTCCAGCACGCACACCCGGTCCGCCGCCTCCAGGGCGCGGGTGGTGTTCTGTTCCACCAGCAGGATGGTGATGCCCCGGTCCCGCAGGCGGTCGATGGCGGCATAGCACAGGTCCACGGCCTTGGGCATCAGGCCCAGGGAGACCTCGTCGATCATCAGCAGCCGGGGCTCGGCCATCAGCGCCCGGCCGATGGCCAGCATCTGCTGCTCGCCGCCGGAAAGGGCCCCGGCCGGCTGGTCGATGCGCTCGCCCAGGCGGGGGAACAGCTCCAGCACCCGGGCCTTGTTCTCGGCCGTGCGCTCGGCCGGCAGGTGGTAGCCGCCGACCACCAGGTTGCGTTCCACGCTCAAGTCCGTGAACAGGCGCCGGCCCTCGGGGGCCAGGGCGATGCCGGCGCCAACCCGTTTGGTGGGGGGCAGGTTGGTGATGTCCTGGCCGTCCAGCAGCACCGCGCCGCCCTGCACCGCCACGTGCCCGGCCACGGCCATGATGGTGGAGGACTTGCCCGCCCCGTTGGCACCGACCAGGGCGAACACGCTGCCCTCGGGCACCTCGAACGACAATTCGTGCACGGCGCGGAAGGCGCCGTAGCCGCAGGACAGGCCGTCAAGCCGCAGCATGGCCGCCTCCCTCCCCCAGGTACGCGGCGCGGACCACCGGGTCGGCCATCACCGCCCGCGGCTCGCCCATGCCGATGCGCCGGCCGTTGTCCAGCACCACGATGCGGGTGCAGATGCGCAGCACCTCGCCCAGGTTGTGCTCGATCAGCACGATGGACAGGCCCTGGCGGTTCAGGTCGACGATGGTGTCGGCCAGTTGCCCGGCCTCGATCTGGTTCAGGCCGGCCAGGGGTTCGTCCAGCAGCAGCAGTTGGGGGTCGAGCGCCAGGGCCCGGGCCACCTCCAGCCGCTTCAGGAAGCCCAGGGGCAGGTTGCCGGGCCAGGCGTCGGCCACGTCGGCGATGCCCACCCGGTCCAGCAGGTCGCGGGCCCGGTCGCGCTCGGCCGAGCGGTCGACCCGGGCCAGGGCGCCCCAGGGGCCGGCCGTCTTGGCGTGGCCGGCGGCCAGGGCCACGTTGTCCAGCACCGTCATGTCGCGGAACGGCCGCACCAGCTGTTGCGACAGCCCCAGCCCCCGGCGGATGCGGGCCGCCGTGCCCAGGCCCTTCAGGTCGCGCCCGGCCAGCACCACGGTGCCCTGGTCGGGGGTCACCACGCCGGTGATGGCGCGCATCATGGTGGTCTTGCCGGCGCCGTTGGGGCCGATCAGGCCCAGCAGCTCGCCCGGTTCCATGGCGAAGGACACGCCGTCGATGGCGGTCACGCCGCCGAACCGCACGGTCACGTCGCGGGCTTCCAGCAGCGCGGTCATGGTTCGGTCCTCCCGCGTCGGGCCACGGCGGCCACCGCCCCGGCCAGGCCACCCGGCGAGAACCGCATGACGGCGAACAGCAGGCCGCCATAGATCAGCAGCTTGTAGTCCTCGATGAACTGGATCCACAGGGGCAGCACGCTCAGCCCGGCGGCGGCGACGATCACCCCCCACACGGACCCGATGCCGCCGATCACCACCATGCTGAGCACCGTGATGGATTCCACGAAGCCGAAGCTGTCGGGGTCGATGAACCGCACGTTGTGGGCGTACAGCCCCCCGGCCAGGCCGGCGATGGCGCAACCCATGGCGAAGGCGGCCAGCTTGAACCGGGCCACGTCCACGCCCAGCAGGCGGGCCGTGTCCTCGTCCTCGGCCACGGCGTCGAAGGCGAAGCCCAGCCACGATTTCTTCAGGTACAGGCTGAAGGCGGCGGTGGCGGCGGCGACGGCCAGCACCAGCACCATGAAGCCTTCCTTGTCCAGGCCCGTGCCGGGGAAGCCGGAAACGCCCATCTCGCCGCCCAGGGCGTCCTGCTGGCGCACGATGCCCAGGAACAGGAATCCCACCCCCATGGTGGTGATGGCCAGGAAGTCGTGGCGCACGCGCAGCGAGGTGAGCCCCACCACGGCGCCGATGGCCCCGGCCAGCAGGGCCCCGGCGGCCAGGCCCAGGGGCACGGGCAGCCCGGCCTTGGACAGCAGGGCCGCGCCATAGGCGCCGATGCCCAGGAAGGCGGCGTGGCCCAGGCTGATCTGGCCGCAGAAGCCGGTGATCAGGTTCAGGCTGAGCGCGAAGGTGACGCTGATGCCCATGACCGTGAGCAGGCTGATGTGATAGGCGTCCAGCATGGCGTTATGCCTTCCGGCCCAGCAGGCCCTGGGGCCGGATCATCAGCACGACGATCAGGAAGGCGAAGGCGATGGCGTCGCGGTCCATCAGGTCGCCCAGGTAGATGGTGCCGAAGGCCTCGATGACGCCCAGGGCCAGGGCGGCGATCAGGGTGCCGCGCACGTCGCCCAGGCCGCCCAGCACGATGATGGCCAGGGCCTTGTAGCTGGGCACGGATCCCATGGTGGGTTCCACCAGGTTGTTCATCAGCGCCACCATCACCCCGGCACAGGCGGCCAGGGCCGAGCCGATGAAGAAGTTCAGGTAGCGCACCCGCACCGTGTCGATGCCGAAGGACTGGGCCATCTGCGGGTCGGTCACGGTGGCCTTCCAGGCGGTGCCGGCGCGGGTCTTTTCGGCCAGCAGGGCCAGCACGGCGATGACCACCACGCCGCCGCCCATGACCGCCAGTTCGGCCTGGGTCAGGTGCATGCCCCACAGCACCACCGAGTCCTGCAGCGGCGGCGCCTGGTAGGACAGGCCATAGGGCCCGAACACGATGCGGTAGATCTCCTCCATGGCGATGAACAGGCCGATGGAGGCGATCAGCGCCACGAAGGGCGGCTTGTTCAGGATGGGTTCATAGCACACGCGGTACAGCGCCATGCCCAGCAGGCCCACGGTGACGGCGGCCACCAGCAGGGCCAGGGCCAGGCTGCCCGTGGCGTCGGTCACCAGCACGCCGATGTAGCCGCCCAGGGTGAACAGGCCGGCGTGGGCGATGTGCAGGATGCGCAGCAGGCCGTAGACCAGGGTCAGGCCCACGGCCACCAGGGCATAGATGCTGCCCTGGATCAGGCCCTGCAGGAACAGTTCGACGTAAAGCACCGCTGGCCTCGCGCGCGAGTGGGATGGCCGGGCGGACCCATGGCCCGCCCGGAAGATGCCCGATGGGCGCGCCCTACTTTTCGGGCGGGGCCAGCAGGTCCGGGTCGCTGATCACCGAGTGGCGGTGGAACGCGCCGCCCTTGACGATCTGCACCTGCACGTTCTTGCGCACCTCGCCCAGGCTGTTGAACGAGATGTCGCCGATGGCGGCGGTCACGTTGGTGGCGGCGATGGCGTCACGGACGGCCTTGGGGTCCGTGGAGCCGGCCTTGCGCAGGGCGGCGATGGCCACCTTGGCCGCCGTGTGGCCCGACGCCGCGACCATGTCGGCCGCGAAGCCGGCCTTCTTCTCGAACTCGGCGATGAAGGTCTTGGTTTCCGGCACCGTGGAATCCCGGTCCAGCGAGGTGGTGATGATCACGCCCTCGGCCGCGTCCTTGGCGATGGTGATGAACTTTTCGGAATCATAGCCTTCCTGGCCGATCACCGTGGCGTCCACCCCGCCGGCGCGCAGCTGGCTGACCAGGGGGCCGGCGGTGAAGAAGTAGCCGGTGGCGTAGATCACGTCGGGGTTGTCGACCTTCACCTTGGTGACGATGGGGCCGAACTGCCGGTCCTTGATGGAATATTCGTATTCGTTGACCACGGTGATGCCGTAGTCGGCGGCCTTCTCCTTGAAGCCGGCGGACAGCGACACGCCGAAGTCGTTCTTCAGGGTGATCACCACGGCCCGCTTCTTGCCCAGCATCTTGCCGGCCAGCATGGCGCCAGCCCGGCCCTGGACCTCGCCCACCACGGCGGTGCGGAACACGAAGTCGCCCGACCGGGTGACGTCGGGGTGCACGGCATAGGCGGCGATGAAGGGCACGCCCGCGGCCTGGTACACGCCGGCGGCGGCGCGGGTGGCGCCGGAATAGCTGCCGGAAATGCCCACGGCCACCTTGTCCTGCTCGATCAGCTTGGTGGCGATGGGTACGGCCTGCTTGGGCGCGGCCTGGTCGTCATAGACCACCAGCTCGATCTGGTTGCCGTTCACGCCGCCCTCGGCGTTGGCCTGCTCGACCGCCAGCTGGGCGCCGATGACGGCGGCCTTGCCGTCGGCGGCGGCGAACCCGGTCTGCGGCGCGTTCATGCCGATCTTGATGGTTTCCGCCCCGGCCCCGCCGGCCAGGAACAGCGCGGCGACGGCGGCCAGGGCCGTGCCTTTCAAAAGACGCGACATCATGTCATGTTCTCCCTATCGATGGTGTTGGCCCGCCCCGGCCTTCGCCTGCCCCGCGTGGAGGGGGGCCGGTGGCATCCGGATTGTCTCCCCTTTCGATCACCCAACCTGTGCCTTGGCGTGGGCGCCGAACTTGTATATACAAGCACGGCCTGGCGCGGGGACGCAAGCCCGGACGCG
This sequence comes from Rhodobacterales bacterium, assembly GCA_020446745.1. GTDB lineage: Bacteria > Pseudomonadota > Alphaproteobacteria > Rhodospirillales > JACKKN01 > JAGREA01. The sequence goes on from JAGREA010000022.1 coordinate 6,458, forward strand.
CCGATCCTCCGACCCAGCGGAGCCCAACGTGAACACCCACACCTACCAACCCGGCCGTTTGCCGGTGCTGATGAGCATTCCCCACCTGGGAACGCGCATTCCCGCGGATATTTCCCGCACCATGACCGACGCGGCCATGGACCTGGCCGACACCGACTGGCACCTGGACCAGCTTTACGCCTTTGCCGCCGACAGGGGGCTGGCGGTCCTGATGCCCGAATATTCCCGCTACGTGATCGACCTGAACCGGGCGCCCGACGGGGCGGACCTGTACCCGGGGGCCGACAACACGGAACTGGTGCCCTCCTCCACCTTCGCCCGCCAGCCCCTGTACCAGGACGGCCTGGCCCCCGACGCCGCCGAGGTGGCACGCCGCCGCGAGGCCTTCTGGATGCCCTACCACGACCGCATCCGCGCCGCCCTGGACGGCATGGTGGAGGCCCACGGGGTGGCGGTGCTGTTCGACTGCCATTCCATCGCCTCGCACGTGCCGCGGTTCTTCGACGGCCGCCTGCCCGACTTCAACCTGGGCACGGCCGGCGGCGCCAGCTGCCACCCGACGCTGCAAACGGCCCTGGCGGCGGCCCTGGAAACCCACGGCGCCGACTACACCCTGGCCGTGAACGGGCGCTTCAAGGGCGGCTACATCACCCGCCACTACGGGGCCCCGGCCCGGGGGGTGCACGCCTTCCAGATGGAGCTGTCGCAGATCACCTACATGGACGAGGAACCGCCGTTCATCTACCGCCCCGACCAGGCCGCCCGGGTCCAGCCGGCCCTGGCCGCCATGGTGGACGCGGCGGTGGATTGGGTGACGGGGCGGGGGTAGGAAAAAGACAACCGCCGAGGGCGCGGAGGTTTCGCGGACAGGCGCTGAGGTCCTTTTCCACATCGTCGTGCCCGGGCTTGTCCCGGGTACCCACGTCTTGTTCGCGGCACCGGAAAAAAAGACGTGGACCCCCGGGACAAGCCCGGGGGAA
>JAGREA010000252.1 GCA_020446745.1 Rhodobacterales bacterium
CCCGCCTTACCGTCGGCCGGCAGGCGCTGGAAGCCTCGTACCAGGCCCTGGCCCGGATCAAGCAGCTCAGCCTGTCCAACTTCCTGTAGCCCCGCCCCACCCTTCCGTCACCGCGCCGATTCGGCCGCTGGACCGCGGCAACGAACACTTTCCTAATGTCCGTTTCACAGTTATATGATACATTGCTAATGTAATGATCCTTCCAGGTGTCAAGAAGGGGGATTTTCGGGAATGAAACGGATCAAGACCTTGGCCCTTGCCGCGCTGGTCGCGTCGGCCGCGGGCCTGTTCAGTTCTTCCGCCGATGCCTTCTGGTGGCCCTTCGGCGGGTGGGGCGATCCCTGGGGCAGCCCCTGGGGTGGTGGTCCCTGGGGCGGAGGCCCCTGGGGCGGCGGTCCCTGGGGTGGATACCCGTATTACGGATATGGCGCCCCCTATTACGGCGGTCCCTGGGGCGGTCCCTGGGGCGGCTATCCCTACTATGGCGCGCCTTACTATGGAGGATATCCCTACTACGGCGCACCCGTGGCAACGGCCCCCAAGGCCAAGTCGAAGACCAAGTGACTCCGGCCCCGCCATGGCGTGACCATGGCCCGGCCCCGGCCTGATCCAGGCCAGCGATTCGGGCGATTCGCCAATCGCCCGACGACCCCCGCGCCGCCTCTCATAGCCCTCCCGCTCAGCGGTGCGGGGGTCCCCTTTGGGCCCGACGGCAAAACATCATTCGACAGATTTCCCGTTCAGTCTTATGATGATAATTGCGTTGGGAGTAACCAAGCCAAACTTCTACAATTTCCGCGCTAGTAGCATCCGCAGCTTTGTATGAAAAGCGCGAGGGAAATCAGCACCCTGTGACGAACGTCACAGTGATTTCGGTCACAGGTCTGTAGAGTGCTTTCACTTCTACGACGCGACACAACTGGGATACAGATGATGGACGGGGCATCTACTCGGGGGACGATCCGTCCCACCGCTTCCCAAAGCGAAACTCGGATCACCACAACGGAACGGTTCGTGGATGTCGTTTTCGGCACCGGCCTTCTGTTGTTCACCCTGCCGGTCACCGTATCGGCGGCGGTGGCCTTGAAGCTGAGCCAGAAGGGCCCGCTCTTCGATCACGAAGACCGGGTTGCCCTGAACGGCCAGTCGTTCAAGGCGCTTCGGTTCCATTGCCAGGATGGCGACCATCCCTCGGCCGTGGGCTCGATCATGATCAAGACCCGGATCGACGAGATCCCGCAGGTCTTGAATGTCATCCGGGGGGAAATGAGCTTCTTTACGCAGAATTCGACGCGGCCGTTCATGGCTTGAACCGCCGCGCCAGCATCTGATGGGGGTCTCGTTTCGCCCGGCCTAGGCCGGGCGTTTCATTTGCGGCCCCGCGCAGATCCTCCCCACTCCTTCCTTTACCGCCCGCCTTCCGCCCGCCGGCCCGATTCCTTCGGCAAACCGGGGGTTTAGCGCGCCAGCAGGCGATAGCGGATGGTCACCGGATCGCCGATCACGGCGGTATCCGACCACTGCCCCTGGCCGACGCCGAAATCGGTGCGCTTCACCGTCAGATCGCCGGAGAACAGGGCCGTGGCGCCGTCGGGGGCCACGGTGAAGGCCGTGGTCACGTCGCGGGTCACGCCGCGCAGGGTCAGCCGCCCGGTGGCGCGGTAGGCTCCCGGCCCGGTGGCCGTGAAGGTCGCCGATTCGAACCGGGCCCGGGGGTGGGCGTCGGCATGGAACCAGTCGGCCCCGGTCAGCAGGGCGTCGCGCTCGGCGTTGTCCGTGGCCACCGTGGCCACGTCCAGGTCGATGACCACCCGGCTGGCCGCCAGATCGGCGGGATCGAACCGGAACTGGGCCGTGAAGGCGCCGAACCGGCCGTCGAAGTC
>JAGREA010000023.1 GCA_020446745.1 Rhodobacterales bacterium
GTCGCCGATATGCCTAGTCGCCGATATGCCTAGTCGATCGTGTCCCACGGGCCCAGTGAAACTACCATGGCGGTCACCCTACCATGGCGCTTCGGGCCGATTCAACGGCGCCTCGGGCCGCCGGTCAGGTACTCGAACAGGGGCTTGTAGTTGGAAACCGAGCGTTCCCAAGTGCGTTCCGTTTCCACGAAGGTGCGGGCCCGGCGGGCGATGTCGGGCCAGTCGTCGCGGCGGTCCAGCAGGTCGCCGGTGGCCCGGGCCATGTCGGCCGGGTCGTCGGCCTTGAACAGGAAGCCGGTGTCGCCGTCGCGGATCAGCTCGCGGTGGCCGCCCACGTCGGAGGCCACCTGCATCTTGCCCTGGGCCATGGCCTCCAGCGGCTTCAGGGGCGTCACCAGGTCGGTCAGGCGGATCTTGGTGCGCGGATAGGCCAGCACGTCGATCAGGGCGTAATAGCGCGACACCTGGTCGTGGGGCACCCGGCCGGAGAACAGCACCCGTTCGGCGATGCCCAACTCGGCGGCCAGGGCCTCCAGCGCCTCGCGGGCCTGGCCGCCGCCCACCAGCAGCACCCGCAGGTCGGGGTACCGGTCGCGCAACAGGGCCGCCCCGCGCAGCAGGATATCCAGCCCCTCGTATTCGTAGAACGAACCGATGAAGCCGATCACCGGCCCGGGGCCAACGCCCAGCTCGGCCGCCAGGGCCTCGTCCCGGCCGCCTTCCAGCATGGGGAACTTCTCGATGTCCACGGCGTTGGGGATCACGGTGATGCGCTCGGCCGGAATGCCGCGGGCGATCAGGTCGCCGCGCAGGCCCTCGCAGATGCAGGTCAGGCCGTGGGCGCGGCGCGCCACGTAGGTTTCCATGGCCCGGGTCAGGCGATAGCGCGGCCCCCATTCGGTGGCCGTGCCGTGGCTGACGGCGGCGTCTTCCCAGAAGGCGCGGATCTCGTAGACCAGGGGGATGTTCAGGCGTTGCGACACGCGCAGCGCCGACACTCCGTTCAGGGCCGGCGAATGGGCGTGCAGGATGTCGGGCTTTTCCTGCTCGGCGATGGTCATCAGCCGCCTGGCGGCGGCGTCGATCATGGCCAGTTCCGACAGGCCCGGCAGGCCGGCCAGGGTGCCGGTCACCTTGGGCGTGCGGTAGAAGGTCAGGCCGTCGGCCTCTTCCGAGGGCGCGTCCATGGGCGGGTGCTTGGCCGACGTCACGTGCACCGTTTCCCACCCCAGGGCGCGCTGGCAGCGGATGATCGAACGGCTGCGGAAGGTATAGCCGCTGTGCAGCGGCAGGGAATGGTCGAACAGGTGCAGGATCTTCATGCGGCCGCCCCTCCCCGTTCCCTCAGCCCGCCGGACTCAGATCGTCGATGATGCGGTCCAGCCCACGCAGCATGCTGTCCCAGGAATACTTGTCTTCCACGCACTTGCGCGCGTTGGCCTGCAGGGTGCCGCCATCGGCGTCGTCGCTGGCCCGGCGCACGGCGTCCAGGAACTCCGCCGGGTCGGTGGCCAGCAGCAGGTCCTGGCCCGGCTGGGCGTCGATGCCTTCCAGGGCCTGGGGCGACACCACCACCTTCAGGCCCATGGCCATGGCTTCCAGCACCTTGTTCTGGATGCCCCGGGCCGTCTGCATGGGGGCCACGGCCACGGTGGCGTGGCGCAGGTAGGGGCGCACGTCCTCCACCCGGCCGGTCACGGTGATGCCGTCGCGCTCGCCCAGCTTCTGCACCGACGGATCCGGGTTGGCGCCGACGATGACGAAGCCGAAGCCGGGCCGTTCCCTGCGCAGGTCCGGCAGGATCTTGTCGGCGAACCAGGCCACCGCTTCCACGTTGGGCCAATAGTTCATGGTGCCGGTGAACACGGCGTAGGGCGGTTCGGGGCTGACGATGGGATCGAAGGCATGGGCCGGCGAGAAGAAGTCGATGTCCACCCCGTTGCTGACGGCGTGGGTCTTGGCCGCGCTTTCCGGCGACAGGGAGCGGAACAGGTCGGCCTCGGCCTCGGACACGTACAGGCTGGCGCCCAGGGCGCGCGACAGGGCCCGGTCGTGGTCCAGCAGCTTCACCGCCTCGCGCCGGTAGACCCAGCCCATGGGACCGCCCTGCTTTTCCCCGTACTGGCGCCACTTGTCGGAATCCACGTCGGCGAAATCCATGACGCTGCGGGCCGGCAGGCGGGGGTGGCCCAGCACGTACTGGCCCACGGCCGACGAGCACAGGAACACCAGGTCGTAATCGGTGCTGTTCAGCAGGTTGTCGGTCCAGCGCTTCAGGCCGGCGTTGTAGTAGTAGGGCTCGGTCAGCGCCTGGCCCAGCAGCAGCCCCTTCAGGGAGCGGATCTTGGCCCCCGTGGGGTCCATGCGGGCGAAGTGGGTCTTGTCGCACAGGCCTTCCAGGTAGGGCACGTGCTGCCAATCCGCCTCGTCGTCGATGAAGCAGCCCAGGTCCATGGTGTGGGTCTTGGCGATGTGCAGGAAGAACTGCCAATAGCGGATCTTCTCCCCCTTGTTGGGGGGATAGGGAATCCGTTGCGCCAGGAACAGGGCCTTGGGCATGGGTCTCTCGCTGTGGTGATGGACCGGTGGTTCAGATCGGGGGCTCAGATCCGCCAGAGGGTCACGCCGTCGGGCTTGGCGGCCCGGTCCAGCCGGCCACGCACGTCGATCACCAGGCCGGCGCCGGGCTTCAGCAGGCCGGTGACCAGCGACCAACCCTGGGCCAGGTAGTCGGCATGGGGCACGGCCAGGATCACCGCGTCGGCCTTCTCCATCTGCTCGAAGGGCGTCAGGTGGGCGCCGTATTCCTCTTCCACCGCTTCCGGGTCGGCGTGGGGATCGCACACCTGCACCTGGACGCCGAACTCGTTCAGCTCGTCCACGATGTCCAGCACCTTGGTGTTGCGGAAGTCGGGCACGTCCTCCTTGAAGGTCACGCCCAGCACCGCCACGCGGCTCTGGCTCGACACCCCGCCGGCCTTCATCAGGCGCTTCACGGTTTCCTGGGCCACCCAGGCGCCCATGTTGTCGTTGATGCGCCGGCCGGCCAGGATGACCTCGGGGTTGTAGCCCACCTGCTCGGCCCGGAAGGTCAGGTAGTAGGGGTCCACGCCGATGCAGTGGCCGCCCACCAGGCCCGGGGTGAAGGGCAGGAAGTTCCACTTGGTGCCGGCGGCGGCCAGCACGTCGTGGGTGTCGATGTCCAGGCGGTCGAAGATCAGCGCCAGTTCGTTCATCAGGGCGATGTTCAGGTCGCGCTGGGTGTTCTCGATCACCTTGGCGGCCTCGGCCACGCGGATGCTCGACGCCCGGTGCACCCCGGCCGTGACCACGCTGGCGTAGACGTCGCCGACGATGCGCGACGTCTCCTCGTCCTGGCCCGACGTCACCTTGGTGATGGTTTCGAACCGGTGCACCTTGTCGCCCGGGTTGATGCGTTCGGGCGAGTAGCCGACCGTGAAGTCGGGGCCGCAGGCGAGGCCCGATTCCTTCTCCAGGATCGGCACGCATTCCTCTTCCGTCACGCCCGGGTAGACCGTGGATTCGAACACCACGATGTCGCCCTTCTTCAGCTGTCCGCCCACGGTGCGGGCGGCCGACAGCATGGGGCGCAGGTCCGGCCGGTTGGTCGCGTCGATGGGCGTGGGCACGGCGACGATGTGGAAATCCGCCTGCCGCAGGTCCTTGGGATCGCAGGTGTAGACCAAGTTGCTGGCCTTCAGGTCCTCGGGCGCCACCTCCTCGGTGCGCTCGATCCCCTGGATCAGTTCGCGGATGCGGGATTCATCGATGTCGAAGGCGATGACGGGGTCGGTCCCCCGCCCGAAGGCCACCGCGACGGGCAGCCCCACATACCCCAGACCAATAACCGAAATGCGGCGACCGTGGCTCATGACGCGACTCCGTAGTATTCCTTGTACCATTGCACGAAGCGGGCGATGCCCTCTTCCACCGGGGTGTCGGGCTTGTAGCCCACGTCGCGGACCAGGTCGTCCACGTCGGCCCAGGTGGCCGGCACGTCGCCGGGCTGCATGGGCAGCATGTTCTTCTTGGCCTCGCGCCCCAGGTTCTGTTCCAGCAGCTCGATATAGCGCATCAGCTGCACCGGCTGGTTGTTGCCGATGTTGTAGAGGCGGAACGGGCCCGTGGCGCTGCTGGCCGGATCCGGGTGGTCGCCGGCGGCGGCCGGGTTGGGCGTGGGGATGGTGTCCAGCACGCCGATCACGCCGTTCACGATGTCGTCGACGAAGGTGAAGTCCCGCTGCATCTTCCCACCGTTGAACACGTCGATGGGGCGGTCCTCGATGATCGCCTTGGTGAACAGGAACAACGCCATGTCGGGCCGGCCCCAGGGGCCGTAGACGGTGAAGAACCGCAGCCCCGTGGTGGGCAGGCCGAACAGGTGGCTGTAGGTGTGGGCCATCAGCTCGTTGGCCTTCTTCGAGGCCGCGTACAGGCTGATGGGGTGGTCCACGCCCTCGTGCACCGTGAAGGGCATCTTGGTGTTGGTGCCGTAGACCGAGCTGGACGAGGCATAGACCAGGTGCTCGCATTCGGCGTAGCGGCAGCCTTCCAGGATGTTCAGGAAGCCGACGATGTTGCTGTCCACGTAGGAATGGGGGTTTTCCAGGCTGTAGCGCACTCCGGCCTGGGCCGCCAGGTTGACCACCCGGTCGGGCTTGTGGGTGCGGAACAGCTCGGCCATGGCCGCCCGGTCCTCCAGGTCCACCCGGGCCTCGGTGAAGCCGGGGCGGTCCTTGATGCGGGCCAGGCGGGCTTCCTTCAGGCTGACGTCGTAATAGTCGTTCAGGTTGTCGAGGCCGATCACCTCGTCACCCCGGTCCAGCAATTGAATGCAGACGTGGTTGCCGATGAAGCCGGCCGAGCCGGTTACCAAAACCTTCATGTCCGATCGTCTCCGGCTGCTGCGGTCGGCCCCTGGACCGGGTGCCGAACGGGCGGGCCCCAGGGGCCCCGGGTGGTTGGAACGCCCCCCACATCACACACCTTTTCCCAGGCGCGGCGGGCGTCGTGCTGTGCAAGGTAGCTCATGTGATTCGTCGTTGAAAGGCCTTATGCCCCAAGGTCATAGGACGGAAACCTGAACCCCTAGTCCCGCATGTTGTAGGACTTCATCAGGTCATAGAGGGTGGGCCGGCTGACGCCCAGCAGCTTGGCCGCCGCCGACACGTTGTCGTCCGACAGTTCCAGCGCCCGGGCGACGATTTCCCGCTCGGCCTTCTCGCGCGCCTGCTTCAGCGTGGGGAAGGTGGGCATGTCCTCCACCGAGGCCAGGCCCAGGTCGGCGGCCGTCACCAGCTTGCCGTCGGCCAGCACCACGGCCCGCTTCATCTTGTTTTCCAGCTCGCGCACGTTGCCGGGCCAGGCGTGGCCGGCGATGGCCGACAGGGCATCGGCCGTGAAGCCCTTCACCGGGCGGTCCAGGCTGCGGGCGAAGTGCTGCAGGAAGAACTTGGCCAGCAGCACCGAGTCCCCGTCCCGCTCGCGCAGCGGCGGGATGTGCACGCCCACCTCGTCCAGGCGGTAATACAGGTCCTCGCGGAAGGTGCCGGCGGCGATCATGTCCGACAGGGACTGGTTGGTGGCCGACACGATGCGCACGTTCACCTTGATCTGCTGGCGCCCGCCGACACGTTCGATCACCCGGTCCTGCAGGAAGCGCAGCAGCTTGGCCTGAAGCTGCAGCGGCATGTCGCCGATTTCGTCCAGGAACAGGGTGCCGCCGTCGGCCTGCTCCACCTTGCCGATGGTCTGCTTCACGGCACCGGTGAAGGCCCCCTTCTCGTGGCCGAACAGTTCCGATTCCAGCAGGTTTTCCGGGATCGCCGCGCAGTTGATGGCCACGAAGGGCTTGTCGATGCGGTTGCTGGCCTGGTGCAGGGCCCGGGCCAGGACCTCCTTGCCGGTGCCGCTTTCGCCGGTCAGCAGCACGCTCACCTCGGACGGCGCCACGCGCTCGATCACCAGGCAGGCCTGCATCATTTCGGGGCTGGCGCCAATGACGCCGGAAAACGGCGACGATTTGTGGACGTCGGACAGGCGCCGGTTTTCCTCCTCCAGCGCCGACAGGTTCATGGCCCGCTCGATGATCAGCTTCAGGACGTCGATGTCCACCGGCTTGGGGTAGAAATCATAGGCCCCCAGGCTGACGGCCTTCACCGCGTTGGCCCGTTCCTCGTTGCCGCTGGCGATGATCACCTTGGTCTGGGGCTTGAACGACAGGATGGCTTCCAGGGTGGCCAGGCCCTCGGTGGCGCCGTTGGGATCGGGCGGCAGGCCCAGGTCCAGGACCACCACGTTGGGGTCCTCCTTGCGCAGCACGGCCAGGGCGCTTTCCCGGTCCTCGGCGATGTGGACGTCCAGGTCCGACAGCGCCCACTTCATCTGGCTGCGGAGACCGGGATCGTCTTCTACGATCATCAGTTTCGTGTTTTCGATCATCGGCGACCACCGCGTTCGACCATGGTCGATCCTTCCTTCGTTCCGGCGCGGCCGATTCGGCCACGGGGCAAGAATAGACCCCTTGGGATCGTTACGCTAGCGAAAGGATGCCGTGGGTCAATTTTGTTCCGTCTGCGTAAGGATAACCCGCATGGTGGTGCCTTTTCCAGGGGCCGTGGACACTTCCAAACGGCCACCCATGTCGCGCACCAGTTGCCGGGCCTGATAGGCCCCCAGGCCGTATCCGGCGTCCTTGGCCGAATCCAGGGGCCGGAACAGCTTGTCGCGCACGTATTCGTCGGTCATGCCCGGTCCGTCGTCGGCCACCTCGATCCAGGCCTCCCCCTCCTGGGCGCGCAGGGCCAGGGACACGGCGCCGGCCACCCCCGACGCCTCGATGGCGTTCTGGATCAGGTGGTCCAGCACGGAACTGAGCTTTTCCGCATCGGCGCGGCCGACGATGCCGGGCCGGTCCACGGCGACGGCCAGGTCCGTCTTGCGCTTCCGCCATTCGGCGCCCACCTCGGCCACGAAGGCGCTCAGGTCGGTGGGGCGCGAGCGGTCGCGGGCCGCCTCCTGGGTGGACTTGAACTAGGCCAGCAGGTCGGTCATGCGTTCCACCGAATTACCCACGGTGGCCAGCATGTCCTTCTGGAATTCCGGGTTGTCGCCGTACTTTTCGGCGTTCTGCACCATCAGCGACATCTGCGACACCACGTTCTTGATGTCGTGGACGATGAAGGCCGAACGGCGGCTGAACTCCTCCAGCCGGCGGGCGTCGGACAGGGCGTTGGCCGCCTCCTCCTCGGCCAGGTACGAGGCCGCCTGGGTACCCACGGTCTTCAGCAGGTCATAGGTTTCCCAGTCCAGGTTGCGCTGGGCCCGGGGCAGGCCCAGGACCAGGAAGGCGCGCAGGCCGTTCTGGTGGATCAACGGCACGATCAGGCCGGCCTTTTCGTGCTCGCGCAGCCAGCCGGGCACCTCCAGGTCCTTGTAGCGCCCCTCGCCGGCCCGCACGGCGTCCATGTCGACGATCCAGTGGCTTTCCTGCATGAACCTGGCCAGGGGGTGGTCGGCCCGCAGGGCCGGAAACTTCTGGCCCGGCAGGTGGCCCACCATGTTCCAGGCCGCCGTGGGCAGGAAGGCCCGGTCCTCGGCCCGCAGCACCCACAGGCCACCGCTGGTGTTGTCCAGGATGTTGGCCACGGCACGGATGATGCGGTCGTGCAGGCTCATGTGCCGCTCGCCCTCGGAAATGGTCTGGGTGAAGCGCAGCCATTCCTCGCGGTAGTCATAGGTCAGGGTGAAGAAGTGCTTGGCGATCCACACCCGGGCCTGGGCCCGCATGGACGACGACGAGAAGATCACCACCAGGATCAGCAGGGCGCCGGACAGGAACAGGATCTGGAAGATCACGCCCCAATCGCCGCCGAACTTGCGCAGGTAGAACCCGGCCACGGACATCAGCAGCAGGTAGAAGCCGCTGCCCAGCAGGGCGGCCGAATGGAACACCACGTTGCGCGACACGTTCAGGTTCAGTTCCCAGGTGCGCGACCGGGTGGCCGAGATGAGGATCAGCGGCACCGCCAGGGCGTTGACGATGCCCCGGGCCTGGAACAGCGTCTGGTCGATGCGGTAGAACAGCACGGCATCGGAATACAGGAAGAAGTCATAGGCCATGATGCCGCCGACGCCGAAGCACAGGTGCTTCACCGACCAGCGGCGGTCCTCGTCGGAATTGCGGAACAGGTTCTCGATCAGCAGCAGGCCCAGCACGGCCAGCATCAGGCGCGCCGCGCCCGACACCCGCCCGGCGATCCACAGGTAGTCCGACGAGGCCAGGCTGAGGGGTGCCAGCTCGGCGCCGACGACGATCATCACGCAGGAGGTGCCGAAGGCCGCCACGGCGGCCAGCTTCAGGCGCTGGGCCCGGGTTTCCTCGCCGGCCCGCAGCAGTTCCCCCAGCAGGATCATCCAGCCGGCGGCACGCAGCACCTCCAGCACCGTGGAGGCACCGAACGAGGCGGTGTTCATGGGCAGGGCCAGCACGCTGCCGGCCCAGGCGACGCTGAGCCCCCCCGCCACGGCCAGCATGGCCTTGTAGCGGTTGCGCGAGCGGCTGAGCACCACCAGCACCGTCATCATCAGATAGGCGGCGGCGCAAATTCCGTAACTGACGACTTCGACCTGGACGTCCAATCCCTCGCACCGGCGGTCCGAGGCTTCGGACTACCGGACCCCCTCCGGCCACAGCACGACACGCACGGTCTGCACGAGAATCACGAAGTCCAGGAACAGGCTGCCGTTCTTCACGTAATACAGATCGTAGGCAAGCTTCCGTTTCGCGTCCTCGATGGACGCGCCGTAAGGATAGTTGATCTGCGCCCAGCCGGAAATCCCCGGTTTCACCCGGTGGCGTTCATTGTAGAACGGCAGTTCCTTGGCCAGTTCGGCCACGAACACCGGCCGTTCCGGGCGCGGGCCGATGAAGCTCATGTCGCCCTTCAGCACGTTGATGATCTGCGGCAGCTCGTCGATCCGGGTCTTGCGCATGAAGCCGCCGATGGAGGTGACGCGGGCGTCGCCGGCCTTGGCCCACTGGGGGCCGTCCTTTTCGGCGTCGTTGCGCATGGAACGGAACTTCAGCACCCAATAGGACTTTCCGTTCAGGCCCACCCGCTCCTGGCGGTAGAACACCGGGCCGGGGCTGGTCACCTTCACCAGCAGCGCGGTCGACATGGTGATGGGCAGGGTGAACACCAGGAAGATCAGGCTGACCAGCACGTCGAAGCTGCGCTTGATGAACTGGCGGGCCCAGTCCAGGCGGAAGCCGTCGGAAAAGATCAGCCAGCTGGGCACCAGTTCGTCCAGGTCGATCTCGGCCGCCTCGCGCTCCCAGAAGGTGGCGTATTCCGTCACCTCGGTGCCGTACAGCTTGCAGTCCATCAGGTCCCAGATGGGCAGGCCGCTGCCCAGGGCCCCTTCCCGGCGGCGGCGCTGGCGCGACGCCACCACGATCTCGTCGATGCCGTGCTTCAGCACGTACTTGGCCAGGGCGCCCCGTTCCTCCAGCAGGCTGTTGGGCAGGACGCGCGACAGTTCGGCGTCGGCCTCGTCCGGGGCGCCGAATTCCACGTAGGCGTCCACCGAGAAGTGGCGCTTGGCCTGCTTGGACACCAGCTTGTCGATGTTGGCCGCCAGGTGCCCGGTGCCCAGCACCAGGATGCGGCGCCGGAACACGTCCAGGTTCACGGCTTCCACGAAGATCAGCCGGAACAGGATGTTCAGCGGGAAGGCGATGATCACCGCGGCCAGGACCAGGGCGTGGTATTGGCTGGCTTCCGACCACCAGAACAGGGACAGGAAGAACAGCACCATCGAATTGACGATGAAGATGATGGGATAGGTGATCAGCCCGCGGCCGATCATGGTCTGCATGTTGAAGAAGACGTCGCGGTTGTACATGCCCACCGACGCCATCACCAGGAACGACAGCAGGCTCATGGCCCCCAGCATCAGGGGTTCCACGTGCTCGACGGTGAAGGCGCCCTCCCACAGCAGCGTCCGCGCCGCGTACAGCACGTACAGCAGCACGAAGAACAGCAGCGTTTCGAAGCCGGCCAGGGCCAGCGACGGAAACGGGATGTGGTGTCGGAATAGGCGGAGCACGCCAGCAACCCCCAATGATCCTTGGCCGGTTCGTTCACCGAAGGACCGCGGACTCAATGGTCCGCGTCCGTGGCCCCCCGACCGGGCCACCAAGGTCCTCTACACCGCGAAGGACGATAGTTGTCCAGACAACCGACTTGTTAGGGCACCGGATGGTGACCGGTCAAGCGCTAACGCATTAATATACAACGACTCATGGTCCTGCACGCTTTTTCCACCGCCTATGGGGTAGCCCATGGCGCAATATTCTTCCATCGTGGCGTTCACACCGTGTCCTCGCCCACTTGGCGGCGCCAGGCCTTGCGGGCCAGGTGGGGCAGCAAAATGTGCAGCGGCATGCGGATGTGGTGCGAGCGCACATACAGCAGCCACTGGGCCAGGCCGTGGCCCGGATTGCGGCTGGAGGCATGGTTGGGCACCAGCATGCGCTTGAACAGCAGGTCCATCAGGGTGCGCCGCCCGCCGAACAGGCCGGCGCCCCGGCAGGCCCAGTCCAGGGTGTCGTCGGGTACCGGCGTGTCGAACACGGCCCGGGTGTAGCGCAGGGCATAGGCCGCCGGGCGCACCAGGTCCAGCGCCGCCGCCCGGTCGACCAGGGCCGTCCAGAACCCGGCGTCGGCGGCGGCGAAATGGCGCATCAGCACGTCCAGGTCCGAAAGGTCGCGCAGGGCCCGGTCGAACTCGCCCTCGTTGAACAGGTGGGTGGCGCTGTGCAGCACCATGTCGGTGGGCGCCAGGACCATGCCGCCCCGGGGCCAGTCCAGGGGCCGCGCCGCTTCCAGCAGGCTGTCCGAGGCCAGGCGGATGCGCGCCGTCTGCGGCACGATGGTGTGGTGCACGTCCAGGGTCACCTGGCGGCGGATGTGGGCCATGGGCGGGATCTGGTGGGTCCAGCGGCGATAGTACTGCTGGTCATAGTCGTTCATGTCCGACCCGGCCCAGCCGTTGCGGGCCAGGGTTTCCTCCACGGCGTCGATCCGGTCGCGGGGCACCAGCACGTCCACGTCGCTGAACAGGCGCCCGGCGGCGGCCGGCAGGTCGGCCACCACATAGGCGGCGCCCTTCAGGAACAGGACGGGAATGCCCAGGGGGCGCAGGGCCTCGACCACGCAGCGGGCCTCCCAGCGCACGTCGCGGCCCTGCTTGTCGGTCAGCACCCGGGCCGACACCAGGTGGTCGCGCGGCCCCTCGGGCACCCGGTCGATCAGGCCCGCGGCCTCCAGCCGCAGGCACAGGCGGGCCAGCAGGCCGGCCGCCCGGGCCTGGCGCACCAACAGGTCCCAGTCCTCCAGCGACCGTTCGGACAGGGATTCGGGGGCCCGCAGGGCGGCGGCGACCATATCGGTCATGGCGTCCCCTCCCCCTCGGCGGCCAGGGCCTCGAAGTGGGCCACGGCGTCGTCCAGGCGCGAATAGATGAAGTCGGAACAGGCGCAGGCGTCCACCACCCGGGCCAGGGACTCGAACCCGGTGCGGCCCAGGGTGGAATAGTTGAAGGCGTTCTCGCCGATCTTCAGGAAGGTGTCGGCCTTGGACCGCGGCGTCATGGCGGCCTCGGCCCCGGCCTGCCACTTGGGAAACACGATCCAGGCCGGGCGGGCCGGCTCCTGCTTGCGGGCCACGCTTTCCGACGGCGCCTTCAGCAGCGCCACCGTGCCCTTGGCCGTGCCCTCGCAGCGCGGCGACAGCACCGCCTCGGGCAGGTAGTCGCGGATGATCTCGATGGACCGGTTCTTCAGGCTGATGGGCCGGGCCAGGGGCAGGATGGCCGAGCCGTCCAGGCGCACCAGGGCCAGTTCGTCTGACAGCAGCCGCCAGCCCCGGTGGATCAGCGCCGCGCACAGCGTGCTTTTGCCCGACCCCGGCGGGGCCGGCAGGATGACGGCGCGGCCGCCCCGCTCGATGACCGCCGAATGGATCATCAGGTACTGGTTGACGGTGGTGGCGATGGACCAGTTCAGGCCCCATTCGAACAGCGGCAGGGCGTGGTCGCGGGGGAACGGCCGGAAGGGGTGGAATTCGTCCAGGGCGAAATGCACCTGGGGGCGGTACCAGCGGCGCGGCCCCCGGGACGGCAGTACGGACACGTGGTAGTCGGCGAACGGCGCCGCGTCCAGCACCGGATAGTCGGCGTACAGCAGCGCCAGGCCGTCCTGCACCAGGTCCACGTCGGTGCGGGCGCGGAACACGAAGGGGCCCGTGCGCACGGCCAGCCCCGGGCCCGCCAGGCGCCGGTTGAGCTCGTCCCGGGCCAGGTCGGCCAGCCTCATGGCCCGTCCGCCGCCGGTTCGATCAGGCCGAAGAAGGCCAGGCGGTCGATGGTCTGGCCGCACCAGGTGCGCAGGTCGGCGCCCGGGTCCTCGCCCAGGAAGGCGGTCATGGCGGTGGCCAGGCCCGGGGCGTCCAGGGCCCCTTCGGTGAAGGCGCGCAGGGCCGTTTCGGTCAGGGGATCCAGCTGGTGGGTATCGCCCGTCAGGTCGTTGTAGACCACGGTCTCGTCGTTCCACGACCGCCAGTACAGGTCGGCGGCGGAAATGGCGATCCAGCGTTGGGGCATGAAAAAACTCGGCGAAGACCAGGGAATCTGTCCGCGCCGAGTGTGTTGCCTGGGCCCACCGGGCGTCAAGCCGCCCGATGGGATGGGTTGGGAAACCTTAGTGGCTGCGGTTGTTCAGGGCGTCCAGATCGGCGGACGAGATCATGCCGCTTTCCACCATGGAAATGATTTCCGAAGGCGTGTACCCGTAAGCGGCCGGACCGCCGGTGATGTTGATCAGGTACTGGGCGTTCAGCACTGCGGTGCACATGTTGGCCAGGAACCCGGGGGAATAGCCCGCCAGCACGGTGCTGCCGCATATGACGTCCCACATGGTCAGGTATTCCCAGCTCTGGATCACGCCCTTGTTGCGGGCGTCGGCCTCGATCGCCGGGCCAATCCCCGTGTAGACGTACTTGAACTTCTTGTCGTGTTCATAGGGCGACGGCCAGATGCCCGAGTACGAATTCTTCCACTTGCCCGAGCTGTAGCCCATGCAGGTGGTGGTCAGGGACGGGTTGACGGAATGCATGCCCGACACGGTGCAACCACCGCCGCCGGTGCCACCACCGCCACCACCACCACCACCACCGCCGCCACCCCAGGTGGCCATGGCCGACCGGCTGCCCAGGGTCATCAGCACCGGGGCGGCGCCCAGGCCGCGGATCAGCATCTTGCGGCGGGATTCGGCGCGGCTCTCCGAAACGGGAGCGGTCTCCTGGGCGACCGGGGCCTCCGGTTCGCTGCGGGGATTCTCGATGTCGTTCCGCTCGGTCATATCGGTACCTGCTCCAAGGGGTCGTGCGGTTGCATGGACACGGCAGTGCCTGCACGCATTCTATAGCATATTTCGGGCCAACTTTTCCAACACATTGATATGGCTAACTTTTCCCGGCAATGCCCCGGGGCATGGCGGCCCAAGTGTAACGTATTCCGACAGGTTGCCCGTCCGGCCCGGGGACGGAGTCCGTCGCAGCCCCGTGGCGGACCCATTAATAGATTGATATCAATGAATTTCCAAGAAAGGATCGCGGGCGGGTGCCAGTGTAAGGGCGCCCGACGAGGGACGGCGGCGCAGGGATGTGCTATAGGCCCGCACGGGGACACGATTTTTCGGCCGGGAGGACCCACGTGTGACCATCGAGGAATGGCCCGACGGCGATTCGCCGGCGCCGCAGCCGGCATCGCAACCGATGCCCCAGGCGCCCGCCCGGCCCGCCCTGGCGCCCATTTCGGCCGAGGACCTGCGCGCCATGGTGGCGGCCCACCAGACCTGGCTGGAAACGGGCGGGCAGCAGGGAATCCAGGCCGACCTGACCCGGCGCGACCTGCGGCGCATGGACCTGCGCGGCGCCAACCTGGCGTCCTCCATGCTTCTGGGGGCCCGGTTCCAGGGCGCCAACCTGAAGGGCGCCATCCTGCAGAACGCCAACCTGGACAGCACCGATTTCCGCAGCGCCTCGCTGCGCGGCGCCATCCTGCAGGGGGCCAGCCTGGGCGGCGCCGATCTGCGCAAGGCCATCCTGTGGGACGCCAACCTGCAGCAATGCTTCCTGTTCGGCGCCAACCTGCAGGAGGCCCTGCTGCGCGGCGCCGACCTGCGCGGCGCCGACCTGGGCGGGGCCGACCTGTCGGCGGCCAGCCTGGACGAGGCCAGCCTGCGCGAGGCCCGGTTCGACGACGCCAACCTGGAAGCCGCCAGCATGAGCTTCGTGGCCCTGAACAAGGCCGTGCTGCGCAACACCAACCTGCGCCGCACCTACCTGTTCCAGGCCGATTTCGCCGACTGCTACCTGCTGGGCACGGACCTGTGCGGGGCCAACCTGAAGCGCTGCAAGGGCCTGACCCAGGCGCAACTGGACCAGGCCTTCGGCGACGAGCGCACCAAGCTGCCCCTCGGCCTGACCGTGCCGGCCGCGCCCCACGGGCACTGACCGGACGGCGGAACGCCCCTCCTTCCCGGCCCCCCTACTTTCCGCCCCCCTACTTCCCGGCCCCCTACTTTCCGGCTTTTTCTTCCAGCCGGTCGGCCAGGGCCGCCGCGTCCGGTTCCAGGGGGGCCAGCTTGCGGGCCGCCGCCAGTTCCGTCCGGGCGTTGTCCGTGCGGCCCAGCTCCAGCAGGGCCTGGGCCATGTGCAGGCGCACCCAGACATTGCGGGAATCCCGCGCCACGGCGTCGCGCAGCACGTTCAGGGCCTGGGTCGCCTTGCCCTGGCGCAGCAGCAGGGTGGCGTAGGTGTCGGCCACGGCGGGGATGGTGGCCCCCGTGGCGTAGGCCCGCTGGGCCAGCTCGTCGGCCCGGGCCTGCTGGCCGTCCTCCTCGTACAGGTGGGCCAGGTTGTTCAGGATGACCGGGTTGTTCTGGTCCTCCTTCAGCAGGGTTTCGAACTGCGCGATGGCGCCCGGCCGGTCGCCGCTCCAGGCCAGGGTGCCGGCCAGGGTCATGCGGGCCGTGCGGTCTTCGGGATGGGCGGCGATCCATGTTTGCAGGGGCGCCAGCGGCAACGGCTTGGTGCCGGCCTTGCGGTGGGCGGTGATGAAGCGGGTGACCACGTAGCTGCTGGGCGCCGAGTCCAGCACCCGGCCATAGGCCTGGGCGGCCTCGGCATAGCGCCCGGCGGGCATCAGCACGTCGCCCCACAGCATGTCGATGATGGGCTGGTCGCCGCGCTCCTTGCGCATCTCCCGCACCCGCGACATGGCCACGTCGCCGCGCGCCATCTGCAGTTCCAGGCGCACCATGGCCACCTGGGCCGGCATGAAGTCCGGAAAGGCGGTGACGCAGCGGCTCAGGCTGGTGTGGGCGCCGGCCTGGTCGCCGGCCCGCAGCTGCAGCTGGGCCGCCCGCAGCAGGTAGGCCGGATTGTCGCGCCCCAGGTCGGCCAGGCGGTGCAGGGTGGTCAGGGCGTCCTCGCGCTTGCCGGCTTCCAGCTGGGCCATGCCCAGGGCTTCCAGGATGGGCTGGCTTTCGGTGTTGCGCTCGCGGATGTCGGTGGCCAGTTCCAGGGCCCGCGCGGCCTCGCCGCGGTTCAGGTAGATCTCCACCAGGTGGAGCTGCGGGGGCAACAGGCTGACGTCGGTATTGCGGGCTTTTTCAAGCCACTGGATGGCGTCGTTCATGTCGCCCTGCTCTTCCGAGATGCGCGACAGGGCGACCATGGAACTGGTCGCCAGGGGGTCTTCCTTCAGCAGGTCCAGGTGCCGCTGGCGGGCTGCGTCCACCCGCCCTTCCCGCAGGTCGATTTCCGCCAGGTTGATGTTGGCCGGCTTGAAATTGGGGTCCAGGGCCAGGGCGGCCTCGAACCGCTTGCGGGCGCCGACCACGTCGCCCAGGCCCAGCATCGCCGCCCCCATGTAGTTCTGGATCAGCGGGTTGTCGGGCAGGTTGGCGGTCATGGCGCGGGTGATGTCCAGGGCCTCCTGGTAGCGGCGCTCTTCCAGCAGCAGCATGGCCAGGACCACCGACGCCTCGGGCATCTGGGGATTTTCGGCCAGGGACCGGCGCAGGTCCTGGATGGCGTCCTCGCGCTTGCCGGCGCCCAGGCGGGCCAGGCCGATCTGGTGGTCCAGCAGGGCCTTGTTGGCGGACAGGGACTTGGCCTTGGTGAAGATCTCGATGGCCCGGTTGAAGTTGCCGTCGCGCATCAGGGCGGTGCCCAGCAGGGTCAGCACCGCCGGGTCGTCGGGGCGGATCTGGGCCGCCGGCGCCAGCACGTTGATGGCGTCCGACGGGTTGCCTTCCTGCAGGTACACCCGGCCCAGCAGCTTGCGCACCCCCACGTGGTAGGGATCGACCCGCATGTAGGCCCGGCCATAGCTCTTGGCGTCGTCCAGGTTGTTCTGGGTGAAGTAGATCATGGCCGCGATCAGCATCACCGGCGGATGGCGCTCGATGAACCCGGGCTCATAGTTGCGCAGGATGAACTCCGCCTCCTTGAGCGTTGCCCGGGCACCGTTTTCGTCGCCCATGCGGGCCTGTACCTGGGCCTGCAGGAAGGCCGCCTGGGGATCGCCGCGGTCGATCTCGCGCACGAAGTCCAGGTCCGCCTTGGCCTCCTCGTTGCGGCCCATGTCCATCAGGATGGCCGCCCGGTTGGTGCGCGACGGCAAATGCCCGGTGTGGACCTCGACCGCCTTGTTGTAGGCCTCCAGGGCGCCTTCCTTGTCGCCCAGGCTCTGGCGCAGGTCGCCCTTCAGGAACCAGCTGTCGGCGTTGTCGGGTTCCACCTTCAGGGCCCGGTCCACCAGGGCCTCGGCCCGGGCGCCCTCGCCCCGCTTGATGGCCACCTTGGCCTTGCCGTGCAGGCCCAGCACGAAGTCGGGCACCATGCGCATGGCGGCGTCGAACGCCTTGTCGGCCTTCACCAGGTCGTGCTTGTTGAAGAAGGCCAGCCCGCGCACGTACTGGATCTCGGCCTCCACCGCGTTGGCGCGGCCGCCGGGCAGGATGTCCTTCAGGATCTCGTCGTTCTTCTCCTGCATGGCGTAGGCCCGGGCCAGGGGCACGATGGTCAGGGCATCGTCGGCGCCGTTGTCGCGGGCCCGGCGCAGTTCCTTTTCCGCCGAGGCGGCGGCGCCCATCAACAGGTAGGCGCGGCCGATCAGGATGCGCGCCGACAGGTTGTTGGGGTCGTCGCTCAGCACGTTCTTCAGTTGGATGACGGCGGCGTCGTACTCGCCCTTGTCGAATCGCTCCAGGGCGTCCTCGTACAGGGACTCCTGGCCCAGGGCCGGCCCGGCGGCACCCAGCCACAGGGCCCCGAACAGGGACCCCGCCAGGGCCAGGGCGGCCGCCCGGCGGCGCCTCCGCGGCCGCGTACGCCCGCCCGTTTCGCTCGTCTCGCTCACCTTGGCCATGGGCCGATCCGCCCCCGTTGTTCCGATTGCTGGTCCGTCTTCCGGCGCCTTGGAAACGCCGGCCCACAGGTTAAAGGGCCCCATCCGGTCCAACAAGCTTTCGTCTTGATTCTTCAATTGAAAACAAGTGGACCGGATTCCGGAACGGAGCTATGTAGGGGCGCAATGCGTTGTGAAAGCGCCACCGCATCTGATTGCTAGAAAGGCGAAACCACGATGTCCATCAAATCCACCAACATCACCGCCGTCGCCCACCGGGTGCCCCAGGAAGAGCGCTGGCGCGCGGCCGGCCACCGGGGCGGGGTGCTGTGGTTCACCGGCCTGTCGGGCTCGGGCAAGTCGACCCTCGCCTTCGAGCTGGAACATCGCCTGTTCGCCAAGCGCTACAACGTCTATGTGCTGGACGGCGACAACGTGCGCCACGGCCTGAACTCGGACCTGGGATTCTCGCCCAAGGACCGGGCCGAGAACATCCGCCGCATCGGCGAGGTGGCGGCCCTGTTCGCCGAGGCCGGCGTGATCGTGCTGAGCGCCTTCATCTCGCCCTACCAGCGCGACCGCGACATGGCCCGCAAGGCCGCCGGCGCCCAGTTCCACGAGATCTACCTGAGCGCCGACGTGTCGGCCTGCGAACAGCGCGACCCCAAGGGCCTGTACAAGAAGGCCCGTGAAGGCAAGATCCCCGATTTCACCGGCATTTCCGCCCCCTACGAGGCGCCGGCGGCGGCGGAACTGGTGGTCGACACGGCCAATGAATCCATCGAGGCCTGCGTCGAGAAGCTGATGGCCTACGTGGACGAGAAGTTCGGCTTCACCCAGGGCTGAACGGCAGGCCCCGGCTTGCGGGGCCCAGGACAGGGAGTAGGCGGCATGGGCGGTTCCATTCATCCGGTAATCCTGTCCGGCGGCGCGGGGACGCGCCTGTGGCCCCTGTCGCGGGCCATGTATCCTAAGCAGCTTCTGGCCCTGGCCAGCGACCGCAGCATGCTGCAGGACACCGTGGGCCGGGTGACGGGCCTTGAATTCGCCGCCCCCACGGTGATCTGCAACGAGGACCACCGCTTCATCATCGCCGAGCAGCTGCGCGACATGTCGGTGGAAGGCCGCATCGTGCTGGAACCGGCGGGCCGCAACACGGCCCCGGCCGTGGCCGTGGCCGCCCTGCTGGTGGCGGAAGGCGATCCCGACGGCCTGATCCTGGTGCTGCCGTCGGACCACGTGATCGCCGATACCCCGGCCTTCCACGCCGCCGTGGCCACCGCCGCCAAGGCGGCCCGGGGCGGGTCGCTGGTCACCTTCGGCATCACCCCCACCCGGCCCGAAACGGGCTACGGCTACATCAAGCGCGGCGGCGCCCTGGCCGGCGTGGACGGCTGCTACCACGTGGATTCCTTCGTCGAGAAGCCGGACCGGGACACGGCCCAGGCCTACCTGGACGGCGGCGCCCACGTGTGGAACAGCGGCATGTTCCTGTTCCCCGTGAAGGGCTTCCTGGACGAACTGGCGCGCCTGGAGCCCGAGACCCTGGAGCGCTGCCGCGAGTCCGTGGCCGGCCTGCACGAGGACCTGGATTTCCTGCGCCTGGCCGAGGCCCCGTTCCTGGCCATCAAGGGCAATTCCGTGGACTACGCGGTGATGGAACGCACGGAAAAGGCCGCCGTGGTGCCGGCCGACATGGGCTGGAACGACGTGGGTGCCTGGTCGGCCCTGTGGGACATCGGCCAGCAGGACGCGGCCGGCAACGTGCTGCAGGGCGACGTGACGCAGATCGACTGCCGCAACGCCTACATCCGCTCGGAACGGCCCCTGGTGGCCGCCGTGGGGGTGGAGGACATGGTGATCGTGGCCACCGACGACGTGGTGCTGGTGGTGCCCAAGGACCGGGCCCAGGACGTGAAGGCCGTGGTCGACACCCTGAAGGCCGAGGACCGTTCGGAACCGGACCTGCACACCCGGGTCTACCGCCCCTGGGGCCATTACGAGGGCATCGACGCCGACAACCGCTACCAGGTGAAGCAGATCGAGGTGAAGCCCGGTTCCAAGCTGAGCCTGCAGATGCACCACCACCGGGCCGAGCACTGGATCATCGTCCAGGGCACGGCGCGGGTCACCCGGGGCGAGGAGACCATGCTGCTGCATGAGAACCAGTCCACCTACATTCCCCTGGGGGTGACCCATTCCCTGGAGAACCCGGGCAAGATCCCCCTGCGGCTGATCGAGGTGCAGTCGGGCGAATACCTGGGCGAGGACGACATCGTCCGCTTCGAGGACCGCTACGGGCGGGCCGGCACGTCGCGCTGACCGGCCCCGCCCCACCTCCGGCACCCGTCCTCAGAGCATGTTCCGATCAACCGGAATATGTTCTAGGATGCGCTGACCGGGGCGGACGCGAGGGAACGCCCCGATAGGGAGAACTGGGAGACCCCATGCCCCCAGCCAGTGACGATCGAGCCGACCTGCTGGCGTTCCTGAAGGAATGCGAACTGCTGCGGGACCTGGATGACGCCGTCGTCGAGGCGGTGGCCGACGTCGTCGAGACGGTGGAGGTCGCCCGCGGCGCGGCCCTGTACCACCAGGGCGACGCCAACGACGGCATCTACGTGATCCGCTCGGGCCTGGTGGACGTGTCCGCCGAATGGAAGGGCGAGGACCGGTACCTGGCCGACCACGGCCCCGGCGACACCGTGGGCGAACTGTCGGAATTCGAGAACGTCACCCGGGCCACCACCGTGAAGGCCGCCGAGGACAGCGTGCTGCTGCGCCTGGGCACCGAGGCCTTCCAGCGGCTGTCGGGCGAATACCCCGAGGCCATGGCGCGCCTGGCCAAGGTGGTCAGCCAGGCCATCGAGCGCACCCGGTTCGGCGTGGTGCTGCGCATCAGCAAGCTGTTCGAGGACGTGGAGGAGGACGTCCTGGAAGAGTTGCAGCGCCTGATGACCTTCGAGACCATCCCCAGCGGCACCAAGCTGCTGCGCCAGGGCGACGAGGCCGACAGCCTGTACGTGGTGATCTCGGGCCGGCTGCGCATCTGGCTGCAGACGCGGACCACCGGCAGCCTGTTCCTGAACGAGGTGTCCCAGGGCGAAAGCATCGGCGAAATGGGGGTCATTTCCGGCAACCCCCGGGCCGCCGACGTGATCGCCATCCGCGACACCATCGTCGGCAAGCTGTCGCGCGACGGCCTGAACAGCCTGCTCAGGCGCTATCCGGAAGCCATCAACCGGCTGTTCGTGCGCATCATCCTGCACCACTTCAACAAGCAGTCGGCCGGGGCCCTGGGCCGGGGCGTGAACTCCACCGGCACCTTCGCCCTGATCCCCATCGACGCCAACGTGCCGGTGGCCGAAACCGGGGAATGGCTGGGCCGGGCCCTGGAAGCCTACGGCCGCACCCTGGTCATGGACAGCGCGCTGTGCGACCGCTCCCTGGGCGGCACCGGGGCGTCGCAGATCGGCTCCGAGGACCCGCGCAACGACACCCTGCTGGACTGGCTGAACCAGCGGGAATTCGCCCATTCCTTCGTCGTCTACGTGGCCGACAACCTGGCCTCCAACTGGTCGCGCCGCTGCATCCGCCAGGCCGACCACGTGATCTTCGTGGCCCATGCCGCCGCGCCGCCGGGCCTGGGCGACATCGAAACGGCCATCGCCCAGCAGGAAAACCTGATCGGCCTGCGCAAGAGCCTGCTTTTGCTGCACGAGCCCTCGGTCCAGGTGCCGTCGGGCACCCTGGCCCACCTGTCGCCGCGCCGGGTGGGCAACCACCACCACGTGCGCCTGCGCCACAAGGGCGACTTCCAGCGCCTGGCCCGGTTCCTGACCGGCCGCGCCGTGGCCGTGGTGTTCGGCGGCGGCGGGGCGCGCGGGTTCGCCCACATCGGCGTCATCCGGGCGCTCCGGGCCCTGGACATCCCCATCGACCTGGTGGGCGGCACCAGCATGGGGGCGCTGATCGGATCCCAATGCGCCATGCAGTGGGACCCCAAGGAGATCCTGGAACGCACCCTGGCCATCTGCAACGCCGGGGAAAGCCTGACCCTGCCCTACGTGTCGCTGTTTTCCGGCCAGCGCTTCACCCGCGGCATCCGCGAGATGTTCGGCGACGCCATGGTGGAGGACCTGTGGCGGCGCTTCTTCAGCGTGTCGTGCAACCTGAGCCGCGCCCTGGTGAAGGCCCACGATACCGGCCGCCTGTCGGAAGCGGTGCTGGCCAGCAACACGCCACCGGGCCTGTTCCCGCCCAAGGTGCACGAAGGCGACCTGTTCGTGGACGGGGCGCTGCTGAACAACGTGCCGGCGGACCTGATGGAACGCTACAACGAGGGCGGCGAGATGATCGCCATCGACGTGAACCCCAAGGTGGACCTGCTGTCCAACACCGAATACGACGGCGGCCTGTCGGGCCTGAAGGTGCTGAACAGCAAGGTGAACCCGTTCGTCGAGCCCATGAACGTGCCCAACATCATCGACATCATCCAGCGCGCCATCTCCATCGGCGGCCTGGCCCACCGGGAAACGGTGCAGCAGGGCATCGCCGACGTGTACATGCGCCCGCCGGTGCAGGAATTCCCCATCATGGGCTACGCCAACGGCCCCAAGATCGCCGAGGTGGGCTATGACGACGCCATGCGGGAACTGACCGCCTGGCTGGAATCCAAGCAGGAAACCCGCGAGGCGGCGGAATAGACCTTCCCGAAACGGGCCCAAGCGGCACCAACCCTTCGAGACACCCCTTTGGGGCTCCCCAGGGTGGGGGCGGTCATTTGGCCGGATTTTTCAACAAGTGACGCCCTCATGCCGAGGAGCCCATCGCAGATGGGCGTCTCGAAGCATTGCCGCCGCGCGAACGGTCCATGCCGCCAATCGTCACACCAGGTTGTAGCGCCCCGGGGCGATGATGTTGTCCGGGTCCAGCACCGACTTGAAGTCCCGCGCCACCTGCCAGAACAGATCGTTCTCGTCCACCATCAGGTCCATGTTCTGGATGTCCATGCGGTAGGGGTAGTAGCCCAGGTCGATGTGCACCTGGTGCAGGGCCCGCAGGCAGGCCTGGGCCCGGGTCACCTCCTGCGCGTCGTCGCGGCGGAAGTCCAGGCTGACCACCCCCTCGATGGTGCGGCCGTGCATCATGTTGTAGGTGATGGCGATGTCGAAGCCGTACTCCTTGCCCACCTGCTTGATGGCCTCGTTGGAGCGGGCCACCGCCTCGCCGGTCATGGGCAGCATGGGGGCGGTGAACAGGATGCCGCCGGGCCCGTCGTCGGGCTGGTCCGGCGCCGGCGACGATTCGCTGATCGACCAGTAGGTGCTGTGCAGGGCCGCGTTGGTGGGGTTGCCGTTGGTCAGCTTCATCAGCGGCTCCACCCCCAGCAGGAAGATGTTGGCCTCCTTGACCATGGGCACGGGCACCTTGCCGGTGGCGGTCTTGGCCAGTTCCAGCAGCCCGGGGGTCAGGAACTTGATGGACCCGAACCGGCCCAGACCCTGGCGGACGCGCTTCTTCATGGCCCCCACCACGCCCTTGGTGCCCATGAGGATGCCCAGGGCGCTCCACGGCCCCTTGAGCTGGCTCTGCACGATGGCGTTGGCCCGCTCGCGGGTGGCCTCCTCGCCCAGGTCCTTCAGCTTGTTGTAGATCAGCGGCGTCAGGGTCAGCTCGCCGCGCCGCTTGTTGCCCACGTGGACGATGGAATCCAGCACCCCGGCGTGGTGAAGCTCGCGCATGGCCTCGAACAGCGGGCCCAGCTGCGATTCGTCCTTCAGGCTGATCATGAAGGTGGACTGGTATTCCGGCCGCGGCACCAGCTGGATGGTGCCCCGGGTGACGATGCCGTAGTTGGATTGCGAGAACAGGCCGTCCATCTGCGGCCCCACGCCATAGCGGTTCAGCGGCGTCAGGCCCGGATCGGGCAGGTGGCCCCAGCCGGGCTTCAGCAGCTCGCCCGTGCCCAGCACCACCTCCACGGCCAGCAGCATCTCGGCACGGATGGAATTGTAGGCCACGCCGCGCTCCAGGGAGTTGCCCACCAGGCTGGTGTCGGCGCCGGACCCGGTGACGTCCAGGAAGTGGCGCGAGCCCATGGCCGCCAGGTGGTCGGCCAGCTGGCGCTGGGTCACGCCGGGCTCCACCACCGCATAGCCGAAGGTGTCGTTGACCTCGATGATGCGGTTCATGTCCCGCAGGTCGACCAGCACGCAGCCGTCCTTGACCGGCAGCTTCGAGCCAAGGCCCCAGTTCTTGCCCTGGCTGAAGGCGTACAGCGGCACCTTGTGGGCCCGCGCCGTGCGCACCAGGTGCTGCACCTGCTCGGCGGTGGTGGGCCGCACGGCCAGGGGCACGTCGCGGCGGTATTCGCTGGTGTTGCGGGTGTAGGATTCCAGTCCGTCCGGGTGGACGATGGCCGCGTCGTCGAACGCCGGCTTCAGGTCCGCGATGAAGGCTTCAATGGTCATGGTTCGCCCCTTGCCCATCCCAATCCTTGGTCGTGCGCCCCCGGCCGAAGCCCCGCGCCGGACCATGGTAGCATCAAATCGCGTTTTGGTCGTAGGAAGACTGTCTGACCCCGGGACCGGCCAGGCGGAAACCGGACACCGCCGGCGCGGCCCCCGGCAGGGCCAGCGCCCCCACGTATCCCGGCGCCGGATCCAGGTGCGCCAGGGCCCAGCCGTCGCCGGGCCGGCGGCCGTGGTCCAGCCACCGCAGCCGCGGCGGCTCCCCGGCGGCCAGGGACACGGCGAAGGCGTCCAGGGGGTGGGACAGGCCCTCGCCCCAGGCCTTGATCAGGGCCTCCTTGCGGGTCCAGGCGCGGTAGAAGCCGGCCAGGCGGTCGGCCGGCGCCAGGGCCGCCAGGTCGGCCCGCTCGCGGTCGGCGAAGTACCGGCGGGCCACGGCGTCCAGGTCGTCGTGGGGGACCAGGGCCTCCAGGTCCACCCCCGGGTCCCGGTCGCGGGTCAGGGCCACCAGCCCCCAATCGCCGGCGTGGCTGGCGTTGAAGCGCACCGGGCGCGGCGGCGCGGCGGCCAGGCGCGGCCGGCCCCAGGGCCCCACGGCATAGGCCACGTCGGCCGCCGTCAGCCCGCCATAGGCCGCCAGCAGGTGGCGCAGGGCCTGGCGCCGCAGGGCGAATCGGCGCCGCCCCCGGGCCGAGGCGGCGGCGGCGGACCGGGTCCGCTCGTCGGCGTCCAGCAGGGCCATGTCCGGTTCCGGATCGCCGGTCAGGTCCAGCAGCCACAGGTGGGCCGCGCCGGCGGCCGGCAGGGATTCGGCCACGCGGTCCAGGGAATCGCCCCGGGCGACGACCGGCCACGATTCCGTGACCGCTGGGTGGTGCCCCGTGATCATATTGCGACTCTGTCGCGCCAACCTTGCCCGAAGTGGCTGTGTGAACTAGATTTCTCCATCATCGGATGCCGTCCCGACGCGCGCAACAGACCTGTCGCCGTCCCGACGGTTGCGGTGCCGCGGTGGGACGGCGACACCGGATTAGGGGACGGGGCGTGATACGGTTATCGGCCGAGGAACGCGGGTACGCGGGCCCGGCGGCGACGGTCGCCGACCGGCTGCGCGAGCATGCGGCGGCGGACCCCGACCGCCTGGCCCTGATCTTCCTGGACGACGGCGAAACGGAAAGCGCGCGCTTCACCTATGGCGCCCTGGACCGGCGCATCCGCGCCCTGGCGGCGGCCCTGCAGGCGCGGGGCGCGGCCGGCGAGCGGGTGCTGCTGCTGCACCCGCCGGGGCCGGAATTCGTCACCTCGTTCTATGCCTGCCTGTATGCCGGGGCGGTGGCCGTGCCGTCGCCGCCGCCCATGGCCAACCGGGCCTTCCCCCGGGTCGA
>JAGREA010000253.1 GCA_020446745.1 Rhodobacterales bacterium
GACCAGGGCCGAGGTGGCCTCGGCCGTGGCCCCGGGTGCCGGCGCGGCGGCGGCGGCGGGCAGGGCAACGCCCATCTTGGCGGCGGCGCCCAGGGCGATGCCGCCGGCCTTGTCCTTCAGTTCGCTGACCACGCGCCCGGCCAGCTTGGGCCCCACCCCGTTGGCACGGCTGACGGCGGCCTTGTCGCCGGCGGCCACGGCGCGCATCAGGCCGTCGGCGTCCAGCACCCCCAGGATGGCCAGGGCGGCCTTGGTGCCCACGCCCTGCACGCCGGTGAGCAGGCGG
The DNA here is from genome assembly GCA_020446745.1 of Rhodobacterales bacterium. GTDB lineage: Bacteria > Pseudomonadota > Alphaproteobacteria > Rhodospirillales > JACKKN01 > JAGREA01. The sequence goes on from JAGREA010000253.1 coordinate 287, forward strand.
AACCAGTCCTGGTCCGCCCGGTGGGTGAAGCCGTACAGCAGGAAGGCGTCCTCGCGCACCACGGTCTCGATCCACAGTTCTACGGCGGCGCCGGGGGCCAGGGCACCCAGGACGCGCGACGGGCACTGCACGCGGTAGCCCACGCCCCGCACGTCGATGATGGCGCCGTCGTCCAGCAGGCAGTCCACGCGGCCGGTCAGCTTGGCGATCATCGCCGCCCCCCCATGACGATGGCGGCGGCGATGGTGTTCTGCGTCGCCCGGTGATGGGCGTGGCAGATGGCGCAGGCCAGGGCATCGGCGGCGTCGGCGCCGGTCAGGGCGCAGCCGGGCAGCAGGCGGCCGACCATCATCTGGATCTGGTCCTTGGTGGCGTGGCCGGTGCCGACCACGGTCTTCTTCACCAGGTTGGGCGGGTATTCGAACACCCCCAGGCCCGAGCGCGCGGCGGCCAGCAGGGAAATACCCCGGGCCTGGCCCAGCTTCAGGGTGGAATTGGGGTTCTTGTTGACGAACGTCTCCTCCACCGCCGCCTCGGCCGGTGACCAGTCGGCGATCACCGCCGTCAGGCCGTCGTAAAGCTGCACCAGGCGGTCGGCCAGGGACAGGGACGGGTCCGTGCGCACGGCCCCGTTGGCCAGGTGGGACAGGCGGTTGTCCCGGGCCTCGACGATGCCCCAGCCCGTGACCTGCAAACCCGGATCCAGTCCCAGCAGCCGCATGATGTGTCGCCGCCTCCCGCCGGCGTGGAGCGCCGGGCGGTCAGCCGCTCAGCTTCTCCATGATCTCGTCGGACACGTCGTAGTTGGCCGACACCCGCTGCACGTCGTCGTTGTCGTCCAGGATGTCGAACAGCTTGAACAGGGTGCCCGCCGCGTCCTCGTCCACCGGCACGGTGTTCTGCGGGCGCCAGTCCAGGCGCGCCGCGTCGGCGGTGCCGAAGCGGGATTCCAGGGCGTCGCGCACGGCGCTCAGGTCGTCGGGGGCGCACAGGATCTCGTGGCCCTCCTCGCCCGATTCCACGTCCGTGGCCCCGGCCTCGAGCGCCGCCTCGAACATGGTGTCGGCGTCGGCGGTTTCGGCCACGTAGTGGATCAGGCCCACGCGGTCGAACATGAAGGCCACGCTGCCGGTCTCGCCCAGGCTGCCGCCGTTCTTGGAAAAGGCCGTGCGCACCTCGGCCGCCGTGCGGTTGCGGTTGTCGGTCAGCGCCTCGACGATCATGGCCACGCCGCCGGGGCCGTAGCCTTCGTAGCGCACCTCGTCATAGGACGACCCCTCGCCGCCGCCCGACGCCTTCTTGATGGCCCGCTCGATATTGTCCTTCGGCATGTTCTGGGCCCGCGCGGCGACAATGGCCGTGCGCAGGGCGGCGTTCATGGTGGGATCGTCGCCGGCCCGCGCGGCGACGGTGATCTCGCGCGCCAGCTTGGCGAAAACCTTGGCCCGCTTGGCGTCCTGCGCGCCCTTGCGGTACATGATGTTCTTGAATTGGGAATGACCGGCCATCGGGGTGAATGCCCTTCATCTACGTGTATTGTGAGGAGGTTTATACCATATCTTGACGGGTGTGCAGGATCCTCCGCACGCCCTGTTACGCGCGCAATATGGCAACAATTGGGCGTTTAGGGAAGGGCGCGGGACCGAAATTGACCGCTACGCCCTTTCCGGCAGCACCGGGCGCAGGCGCCCGCCCAGCCGCACCGGACAGACCGACACGGCCAGGCCCGTGGCATCGTCCGTTTCGGCGAACAGGCCGCACAGGGTCGCCTCGCCCTCGGCCGGGGCCAGGCGGATGCCGGGCATCTTGCTGACGAAGCGGGCGATGGCGCCGTCCTTGACCATGCCGATCACCGAATCATAGTCGCCGCACATGCCGGCGTCGGTCTGGAAGGCGGTGCCGCCCGGCAGGATCTGGGCGTCGGCCGTGGGCACGTGGGAATGGCTGCCCACCACCATCGAGGCCCGGCCGTCGCACACATGGCCCATGGCCATCTTCTCGCTGGTGGCCTCGGCGTGGATGTCGACCACGATGGCCGCCACGTCCTTGCCCAGGCGGCAGGTGGCCAGCACCCGTTCCACGGCGGCGAAGGGATCGTCCAGGGGGTCCATGAACAGGCGGCCCATGGGATGCACCACCAGCACCCGGCGGCCCTTGGCGTCCTCGTACAGGCCCCAGCCCTTGCCCGGCGTGCCCTCGGGATAGTTGATGGGGCGCAGCAGGCGCGGCTGGCCCTCGATGTAGTTCATGATCTCGCGCCGGTCCCACACGTGGTTGCCGGTGGTCAGCACGTCGGCCCCGCCGTTCAGGAAGGCGTCGCACATGCCTTCGGTGATGCCGAAGCCGTGGGCCGCGTTCTCGCCGTTGACGATGACGAAATCCAGGGCCAGTTCGGCGCGCAGGCGCGGCAGGTTGTCCAGCACCACCCGGCGCCCGGACTTGCCCACCACGTCGCCGCAATAAAGGATGCGCATGCCTGCTTGGTTCCTTGTTCCGTTCTTGATCTTGTTGTTCTAGGCGGCCACCCGGCGCAGCCCGGCCTCGGTGAGGATCCAGTCCAGGGGCTGGTCGTGGGGGTCCGTCGGCACCCGGTCCACCCGCTGGGATTCAAAGGCCACGCCCACCACCACCAGGCCGTCGGTCGGGCCGCCCTGGGCGCGCAGGCCGGCCAGGGTGCGGTCGTAGAACCCGCCGCCCATGCCCAGACGATACCCCCGGTCGTCGAAAGCCACCAGGGGGGCCAGCACCAGGTCGGGGCGCAGGGTGCCGGCGTCGGCCGGCGGCTGCAGGGTACCCAGGGCGCCGGGTTCCAGGTCCTGGCCCGGCCACCACAGGCGGAAGTCCAGGGGCGCCCCGGCGGCGGTGACCACGGGCAGCAGGCACACGTGCCCGGCCGCGTGCAGGGCCCGCAGCAGGGGCCGGGTATCCATTTCCTCGCCCAGGGGCCAGTAGCCGGCCACGGCCCGGCCCGGGCGGGCCAGCAGACCGACCAGACCGGCCAGGGCGTGGGCGCACAGGGCATCGGCCGCGGCGGCGCCGTCGGCCCGGCGACGGTTCTGGCGCGCCGCGCGCATGCGGGCCCGCAGGTCGCGCTTTTCCTGGTCGATGGCGGCGGACATGGGCGGACTTTCGGCGGGCGGATCGGCAGCGGGATCGGCAGCGGGGTCGGGCGGGAAGGCTAGGACGGGCCACCTGGGCCGTTGGTCTTAAGATCCTCCGCGGCCTGCAGATGCAGGTGGGCGCCGTATACCGAGCCCACGGGCCCGGCAGGGACAGCTCCCTAGAGGTATTTATTGGCCCCAGGGATATTTAGACCTGGCGAACCCCGCAGCGCCGTCCTGTTGCTGAATTTAAGCCTGTTCCAGGCGCGCGGCAATGGCCTCGATGCGCGACGACAGGTCGTCCATGGTGGCGGCCAGTTCGGCCGGGTCGGCGCCGTTGCCCTTGCCGCCGCCCTGTTCCACGGTCGCCAGGCGGGCCTTCAGGTCGTCCATTTCGGCCATGGCGTCCGACAGTTCGTCGGCCACCAGCAGGCTGGCCATGACCAGCAGGCGGGCATCGCCGATCTGCCCCACTTGGCCGACCAGGTCGCCGATGTGCTTGTCCACGTAGGACGCCAGGCGGGCCAGGTGGGCCTCCTGCCCGTCGTCGCACGAGACGTCGTACTTGCGGTTGTTGATGGTGACCGAGACCTGGGCCATGTCATTCCCCCAGCAGGCGGCGCAGGCGGGCGATGGTGGCGTCCAGCCCGGCGGAGGCGGCCCGCGCCTGGTCGCGCAGGCGGTCGTTTTCGGCCTGCAGGGCCGACGTGCCGGCCGCGGCGGTGCCGGCGCCCTGGACCAGGGCCCGCTCCAGGCGGGCCACGGCCTGGTCCAGCCGGCTGTGGGCCCGATCCAGGTCGGCGCCCTGTTGGTTCTGTTCGCTGGCCACGGTTCCTTGCCACCCCCTTGATCGCAAAACCACGGCCGGACAAGGGGTTGTGGCGATGCGGTCATCCCGGTTCGCATCCCTGGCCCGGCCCGCGCAGCATAGGCAGGGCC
>JAGREA010000254.1 GCA_020446745.1 Rhodobacterales bacterium
CGACTAGGCATATCGGCGACTAGGCATATCGGCGACGGGGCATGCCGAAAACGGGGCATGCCGGGCCGGTCCGGTCCACGCTTCGGAACCGGGGGCAAGGCCCCTTCGGCGCAGCGGCAAGGGACGCATGATGGCGACCATGAAGAAGATCCTGAAACGGCTGATCTACGGCTACGTGGTGTTCGTGTTCCTGGCCTTCCACGCGGCCGCCTTCGCCTATGGCTATTCCTGGCTGTCCAGCCTGTCCAAGCCGCTGAACGTGATGGCCCTGGATTTCTCGTACAAGCTGGACAACCGGTTCAGCGGCGCCGGCGGCGCCATGCGGGCGGCCCTGTTCTCCACCGGCCTGTTGCAGGACCCCACCCCCTTCCTGCGCGAAAACCTGTCGTTCGACCTGCCGCGCTGGCGGGGCACCGGCGCCAACGCCCTGCGCCGCGACACGGCGCCGCGCTATGGCCTGCGCGGCGATCCCATCGCCCTGGACGACGACAACCGCTTCGGGCTGACGCCCCGGGCCGTGACCACCAAGACCGTCAAGGTGGGCTCGGCGGCGGAACTGGCCCAGGCCCTGGCCCAGGCCCGGGCGGGGCAGGAAATCGTGCTGGCACCGGGCGTCTACCACCTGGCGCCGGGCACCAAGCTGGACACCGCCGCCGGCGGCGACGCCAAATCGCCCATCGTGCTGCGGGGCGAAACCGTTTCCGGCACGGTGCTGGAATTCGGCGCCGACGCCCAGATCCGCATCAACCATTCCCATTGGGTGATGTCGGACCTGATCCTGCGCGGCGCCTGCGTGGTGGGCAAGCCGCCCTGCGGGGTGCCCCTGGTCGTGTCGGCCGGGGCCTCGGCCCTGACGCTGCGCAACCTGTTCGCCTCGGGCTTCGACCTGCTGGTGCAGGGCCAGCCGGGGGACCGCAACAGCCTGATCGACGGCTCCACCCTGGTCGGCGGCGCCCTGACCGACAGCCCGGCCTGGCGCCAGGCCCTGAACAAGGAGATCTCCAAGGCCGAAACGGGCCAGAAGCTGGTGGTGGTGTGCCCGGAAAAGGGGCCGCCGCCCACCTGCGGGCAGACCAACCTGTACCGGGCCCTGCAGGCCGTGGGCGCCGGCGGCGTGGTGCTGCTGCAGACGGGCGTCTACAACCAGGCCGTCGCCATCACCGAAGCGGACGTGACCCTGATCGCCGAGCCGGGCGCCCACCTGCAGGGCAAGTTCACCGACGGCAAGGGCGCCCTGGTGCTGAAGGCCAACCGGGCGGTGATCGACGGGCTGGAATGCTCGCAGATCCGCGTCGGCTCGGGCAACGGCGCCTGCGTGCGCCAGGACCGGGGGGACTTCATCCTGCGCGGCGTGCACTTCCACCACAACCAGATGGCCGTGCTGACGGGCCAGCTGGGCGGCACGGTGCTGATCGAGGACAGCTACTTCCACCACAGCGGCAACTTCAAGTGGGGGGCCCTGGGCCACAACGTCTATGTGAACTCGGGCGATTTCACCTTCCGCCGGTCGTGGACCATCCGCGCCGGGCTGGAAGGCCACGAGTTGAAGTCCCGCGCCAAGGTGACCCGCATCGAGGATTCCCTGCTGGCCACCGTGGACGCCGTGGACAGCCGCACCATCGACCTGCCCAACGCCGGCGAGCTGATCATCGAGAACTCGGTGATCCACGAAGGCCCGCGCAGCGCCAACTGGGACGTCATCGGCTATGGCCTGGAAGTGAAGGGCGAAAGCAAGTACGAGGTGAACCGCGTCACCATGCGCAACAACACCATCGTGTCCGACGCCTTCAACGCGGTGAACGTGCTGAACGCCCGCAACACCGACGACGTGACCTTCGCCGACAACGTGGTGGTCGGCAAGGTGAAGGACCAGCGCCGCGGCAACACCTATTACGACGACCGCGCCGCCGCCGGCCTGCCGGCCTATCCGCAGCTCGTTCCCCTGCATGGGGTGGGCACGGGCCAATAGGGTGGGCGGACGCCTGATCCGCGGGCCGGGCCGCCTGCTGGCGGCGGGCCTGGCCCTGCTGTTGGCTTCGGGCGCGGCGCGGGCGGCCGAGGCGCCACCGCCGCCGCCGCCCTGTCCGCCACCGGCGCCCGACGCCAAGACCCTGCACCCCAACGATCTGCCCGACCTGCCCGGCAGCTATCGCACCCTGGAACGCCAGGCCGTGCTGACCGAACGGC
>JAGREA010000255.1 GCA_020446745.1 Rhodobacterales bacterium
CAATGTTTCCTGAGTCATTTGTGGAAAAGCACTTAGCAGCCTCGCGCCATGACGGTGTCGTGTTCGATCCGTTCTGTGGACGTGGTACAACCGTTTTTCAAACGCTGCTCAACGGCCGTGAAGCCATTGGGTGTGATGTTAATCCCGTGGCATTTGTTATCTCAAAAGCAAAATGCGATCCACCGCGCCGCTCATCAGTACTAGCGCGCATTCGGGAACTCCAGACTGAATTTGGAAAGTCGGATCAGACCTCCCAACCGTCAGAGCTGGAAGATTTTTTTAAACTCTGTTTTCATCAGGAAACCAGAGCTCAGGTGTTTTTCCTGCGCAAATCGCTCGACTGGAAACGACGTAGAACTGATCGATTTATCGCGGCAATGGCGCTTGGTGCCCTACACGGTGAATCCCATCGCAGTGGAAATTATTTCAGCAATCGAATGCCAAGAACAATCAGCACTAAACCTGGCTATTCAGTTCGATGGTGGCGTGAGCGCGGATACTTGCCTCCTCAGCGTGATGTCTTTCGTATTCTCGAGACTATGACAGCCTTCCGCTTCGCAAGCGAGTCTCCCCCAATGCGTGGGGATATTCGACTCATTGATGCACGACGAGCGGGTAATTCTTTTTCTGCTTATCACGGTAGCGTTACGGATGTGATTACTTCACCTCCGTATTTGGACACTACCAACTACATTGAGGATCAATGGCTACGACTTTGGTTCCTCGGTGCGCCTGCCGATAGTGAAAGAGCGCGTGGCGACCATCGTCACACGAATGAAGAAATGTACTGGTCTTTCTTGGAAGAAGTATGGAGTGGCATTAATCCATTGCTTGCGCCAGTGTCTCGTTTAATTGTCCGTATTGGTGGACGAAAAGTAGATTTGAAAACAGCCCGGGATAAGCTCGAACAATCTGTTGTTCGGGGCACGGGACGGAAAGTCCTTCTTCTTGACGCGGGAGTGACAACCGACATTCGAAAGACGCAAGCAAACGTATTCCGTGGTAAATCACTCCCTAAGGCTCAAGAGCATGACATTAGCATGGAATTGACGGTTGCCAATTGCTTGAATTAATAGAACTTAATCTTGCCATTGTATTGAATTACGGAATTACGGGATTGCGGTGACAGTACACTTAATTTAGCTTCGCGCAGCGAAGCCTCTGTGACCCTCTGTGTTCTCCGTGTTCTCTGTGGTGAAAAAAGTGATCACTGCCGTTCTCGGCCGCCAGGCCATCGGGTTCCCGCCTTCTTGGGAACGACGGTGGGGAGAAGGGGGCTGTCGGTGGCCTAAGCCTCGGGCGGCCGACCCGGACTCCCTCCGCGCCGCTCCGCGCAACCTCCGCGTTCTCCGCGGTTGTCTTCCTTCAACGCCGGCCGACGGCACACCCCCGCCGCGCCGGGTGGCTGGCGGGTGGACGGGAAGAGGAGTATCATGAGACGTTGCGGGTGTGGCAAATCCGTTGTTCTGGATAAAGTCGTTTCAGCAACGAATTTCTACGCGATTCCAACGAATTGAGCTATGCCCGCCAGCCTAGAATCAGGTCCGGCACGAAGAGTCCAGGGTAGGAGTAGTTGGCTCGATTCGGAGGAAAAACAATGCTGAATAGACGAATAGAAGACGTGATGAGCCGAATCCCGGTGGTGCACCTGTCGCCAGCGGCCACCGTGCGTGAAGCTGCCGAAAACATGGCCATGAAGCACATTTCTTCCATTGCCGTGAGTCAGGACGAAAACGAGGCCCTGATCGGCATATTCACCGAACGTGACTTGATCACGCGCGTGGTGGCCGAGGGAAAGGACCCCCAATCCACGAAACTGGCGGATGTCATGACCAAGGACCCGGTCACCGTGACAATCGATCAAACGGTGCTCCAGGCGATCGGCGCCATGCGGGAAAACGATTTGCGCCACCTGCCCGTCATCAAGGACGGCAAGCTCGTCAGCATGGTCTCCGTGCGGGATTTCGTTGGCCATGAAATCGCCGAACTGGATCACGAGCGGGAGCTCGCCATGGACTATTGGGAGCACATCCGCTGAGCCCTGAACGGCTCGCGGGTCATGGCATTCGGCGATCGTTTGTTTTTTACCCCAGCCCGCCATACCGGGCTGCGGTGACAGGGTTGCGTTGACGGTGCACTGCATTCAGCTTCGCACAGCGGAGCCGATGTGCCCCATTGTGTTCCCCGCGTCCTCCGCGGTTGTCTTCCTTTCCCGCTCCACCCCTCACGACCCCGCCCCCGGCGTGCCGAACACGATCTGCAGCAGCAGGCTCACGCCATAGGCCATGGCGGCCTCGTCCCAGCGGGTCAGGCGGCGGGCGAAGGGGTGTTCGTGCAGTGCCACGGCCGAAACGGCGCTGCCCAGGGCGGCGAACAGCAGGAACAGGCTGGCGCCCATGGCTACCTGGCCGGGCGGCAGGAACGAGGCGAAGAACAGCGCCACGACGACGATCAGAACCACGCGCAGCAGCGCGATCCGGTTCAGCGTGTCCGGGTCCAGGGGGGTGTGGGGGCCGTGGGTCAGATGGCCGTTGGGGTCCGTCATGGGTGCGGTCTCCGGTTTGGCGTCATGGATCCTTGCCAGCGGGGAAGGGGCGGGCGCCCCTAGGTTCATCCCTGGGATCATCCCTGGGATCATCCCTGGGATCATCCGTGGGATGGTCCCGGTGGGGCGCCCGTCCGGGGCCTGGGCGCGGGGCGCCTAGGCCGCCGTCTTGTCCTCAAGCGGCTTGGCGGCATCGGCCGGGGGCGCCTCGATGGCGATGGTGCGGGGCTTCATGTGCTCCGGCACCTGGCGGGCCAGGTCGATGCGCAGGATGCCGTCCTCCAGGCTGGCGTGGTCCACCCGCACGTGGTCGGCCAGGTCGAACGACCGTTCGAACGACCGCACGGTGATGCCCCGGTGCAGGTAGGTGTCGCCGGTATCCTCGGTGGTCTCGGTCTTCTTGGCCGAGATCTTCAGGGCGTTGCGCTCGGTGGTGATGGCGATCTCGTCCTTGGTGAAGCCCGGCACGGCCATGGCGATGCGGTACGAGTCCTCGCCCGTCTTGACGATGTCATAGGACGGGCCGTCGGTGTCGTCGTACTTGGAGACCATGTCGAACAGGCGGTTCAGGTGGTCGTAGCCGACGGACATCCGGTACAGCGGTGTCAGGTCGAAGGTACGCATGGTCATATCCTCCGGTTGAAGCGATATGTGCCGCCGGAGGGGCGGGGAACCATCCGTCGCCCGACCGGTCAGGCAACCTGAAAGGCCCCGTGGGGCGACCTTTCACGGTGGATGTAGCCCCACCGGGCGGCCGTTCAAGGGGCCGGGCCATGCCCATTGGGCAGGGGGGCCTTCCGGGGCGCGAAGGCCGCCTCACCACCCTGTGACCGGCGATGGAATTGCCAAGCGCGCCGGGAAACCGCACAGTGGACGGAACGGGGAGCGGACCAATGGCGTTCACGCGGCTGCGGAACCTGGTATTGGCGTTGGGCCTGGCATGGGGAACCCTGCCGGCGGCGGCCGATGATGCCGTCCTGCGGGGCTGCTTCGCCCCGGAAGGCAAGCTGGCCGGCGACGGCCTTCCCCAGGGCGGCCTGCTCCCCCACGCCCTGGCGTCGGTGCTCGAACTGGCCGGATCCCGCCTGCGCACCGCCATGGTGCCCCTGGCCGACTGCCTGGCCGCCGTGGGCCGGGGCGACCCCTACGACATCACCGTCACCTGGCGGCACCCGGCCCTGGAGGCCGACCTGGCGTTCCTGCAACCCCGGCTGCTGAGCCGGCCCTGGCACGTGGTGGTGCTGGCCGGCTCGCCCCTGGCCGATGCCGGGGCGGAGTCCCTGGCCGGCAAGGTGCTGGCCTATCCCCGCGCGGCCGACGCCCTGGGGCCCCTGCTGGCCGCCGCGCCGGGGGCCGTGGGCCGCCCCGTGGACGGTCCTTCGGCCCTGTTCGCGCCCCTGGAGGCCGGCCGGGTGGACGCCCTGGTGCTGGACCGCTCGCGCCTGGTGGATGCCCTGTACCTGAACGTGCCCCACCTGCGGGGCC
>JAGREA010000256.1 GCA_020446745.1 Rhodobacterales bacterium
GGCCTCCATGCACCAGGAGGCGCTCCGGCTGGGGGGCCGGAGGCGCCATCGGTTCATAGGGTTAATATAGCAGAAAAACAGGGGTTTAGGAGGGAACGTTACGAATCCGGAACGAGCCCCCGCCGCCGCGCCAGATCGGTGACCCGCACCACCATGTCGGCCCGCTCGAAAATGTTGGAGTGGTTGGCGTCGGGAATCCAGTGGGCTTCCTTGGGTTCCACGGCGGCGGCGAACAGGGCGCGGCCCCGGGCCTGGCCCACGGTACGGTCGGCATCGCCGTGGGCGACCATCACCGCGGTGCGCACGCCGGCGATCTTGGCCGCCGAATCGAACCGGTCCAGCAGCAGCCAGCGCACGGGGGCATAGGGATGACGCCGCTTGGCCACCTCGGTGACGGAATCGAAGGGGGCCTCCAGCACCAGGGCGCCGGCCGGCGTGCCGGCATCGGCCCAGTCCCGGGCCATCTGCACGGCCACGCCGGTCCCCAGGGATTCGCCGTACAGAACCCAGGTGCCCGGCGCCACGGCCCGGGATTCCAGGTAGCGCAGCGCCGCCCGGCCGTCGGCGTAGAGCCCCTGCTCCGTGGGCTTGCCCGGGTTGCCGCCATAGCCCCGGTATTCCACCAGCATGGCCCCCCAGCCGGCGTCCATGAACGGCCGCACCTTGTAGCCGCGGGACCCGATGTGCCCGGCGTTGCCGTGGAAGTAGACCAATGTGGGGAAGCCGGGCCGGGGCGGGTGGAACCAGCTCATGCCCTCCTGCCCGTCGGCGGCCCGCGGGCGCACCACCTCCATCTCGGGCACGTAGCTGTCTTCCGGCACGGGCACCCGGGAATCGGGCTGGTAGACGAAGGCGCGCTGGCCCAGGTACAGGGCCAGCACGACCAGCCCGTAGGCGATCAGGAACAGGACGGCGATCTGCAGCATGGTGGTGGCGGCGCGTGAGCGGTTTCCCCTGCCCCTCACCCTATCCGAGCGCCGGTCGCGTGCCAACCGCCCGGGGGAATTGACGGGGATCAGAACAACCCGCGCCGCCCGCCACCGGGCGTTGGCGCCAGGCAGTCGTAATGGGCCGCCACGGGGGTGGTCAGGGGGCAGGAGCGCAGGTCCTGGGCGCGGAACCGGGCCACCTTGCCCACCCGGGCGCAGGCGTCGCGCGCCAGATCGGTGACGGCCGCCGGCTGGGTGCCCGAGGAGCCGTAGCACACGGTGACCTCTTCCAGGTCCTGGGGCTCGCGGCCGAAACCGGGCCGCTCGCGGTCGAACTCGTCCTTCACGTACAGGTAGGGGTCGCCGGCCGAACAGGCCGACAGCAGGAACAGCGAGGCAAGGACGAAGCGGCGCACCATGCCCCCCTCATACCCGGTTCGGCGGCGCCGGGCAACGCATGCGAACGGGGGTGACGACAAAGGGGGGATGGCGGGCCACCGGCCCAGCCGCTAGGATGCGCCCATGACCCAGCCCACCAAACCATCGCCCGTCCTGGTCGCCATGACCGGCGCCACCGGCGCCGTCTACGGCATCGAACTGCTGCGGGCCCTGAAGGCCCTGGGCCGGCCGGCCCACCTGGTGATCAGCGAGAACGGCGCCCGCACCCTGGCCCTGGAAACGGATGTGTCCCTGGACGACCTGCGGGCCCTGGCCCAGGCCGTCTACAGCAACCGCGACATGGCGGCGGCCGTGTCGTCCGGTTCGTTCCGCACGGCCGGGATGATCGTCGCCCCCTGCTCCATCAAGACCCTGTCGGGAATCGCCAACTCCTTCGACCACAACCTGATCATCCGGGCCGCCGACGTGACCCTGAAGGAACGCCGCCCCCTGGTGCTGATGGTGCGGGAAACGCCCCTGCACAAGGGCCACCTGGACCTGATGGCCCGGGCCGCCGACCTGGGGGCCGTGATCGCGCCGCCCATGCCGGCCTTCTACCACCGCCCGGCGGGCCTGGACGACGTGGTGCGCCAGGGCGTGGCCCGGGCGTTGGACCAGCTGGGCATCGACCACGACCTGTTCCCCCGGTGGGCCGGGCCGGAAAAGTAGTCAGGGTTCGTGGAAGGACGGCCCGGCGCCGTCAGACGGTGACGCCGCGCGACGCCAGGATCAAATCGCAGATCTCCCGCACGCCGCCCTGCCCGCCCCCCTTGGCGGTCACGTACAAGGCCGCCGCCTTGGCCGGGTCCAGGGCGTCGGCCATGGTCATGGGGCAGCCCACGGCATGCATCAGCGGCACGTCGTTCACGTCGTCGCCCACGTGGGCGGCCTGGGCCAGGGTCAGGCCCAGGCCGGCGCAGATGTCGGTCAGGGCCGACAGCTTGTCGGCCACCCGGAAGCGCACGTGCTCGATGCCCAGGTCGCGGCCCCGGTGGGCGATGGCGTCGTTCTTGCCCGCCGACACGATGGCCACCTGCACGTCGGTGTGGCGCTGCAGCAGCTTGATGCCCATGCCGTCCTTGACGTTGAAGCGGCGCAGGGTGATCCCCTCGTCGGTGTAGTAGAGGCCGCCGTCGGTCAGCACCCCGTCCACGTCCAGGGACAGCAGGCGCACGCCGCGCAGCCGCTCCAGAAGGGCTTCGCCGGACATTTTTTCTTTTTCTTGCATGAAGATAAAGGCTTTCCTGAAAGTCAGACTTCAGCCTTGTGGGCCTGGTCCAGGTGCTGGGGCACGGGCCAGGACGTGGATTTCAGCAGCGTATCCACGGTGACCGAGCGCAGCGTGGCGCGGGCGATGTCGTCCACCTCCTGCATCAGGATGCACAGCGCCTTGCCGATGTCTGTCTCGTCGCCGGCCTCGGGCGCCGTGTCGCAGTCGGCGCCCACGTCCTCGAACAGCTGGATGATGTCGTACAGCGTCACCCGCTTCACGTTGCCGGAAAAGCGGTAGCCGCCGCCGGCCCCGCGCACCGATTCCACCAGCCCGGCCCGGCCCAGGTCGCGCAGCACCTTGGCCAGGTGGTTGGACGAAATGCCGTACTTTTCGGCGATGTCGGTGGCCGAAAGCTGGCGCCCGGGATCACGGGCCAGTTCCAGCACCGCGAACAGGGCGCACCGGGTGGCCTTCTGCATCTTCATGGGCGGGTCCTCCGCGCGTCAGTCAAGGCGCTTTTCAAGCTGGATGAAGGGTCCGCCGCGCATGCCCTGGCTGCGGAAGAACGACATGTTCAGGTTGTCGTCCACGGCCAGCATGGTGCGCACCTTGGTGATGCCGGCCTGGCGGAAGGCCTCGCAGGTGACGTCGAACAGGCGCGACGCCAGGCCGATCAGGCGCTGGTCCGGATGCACGCCCAGGGCGAAGATCCAGCCGCACGGCGGCGAGCCGAACTCCCAGGCCCGGATCTCGCCGATGATGAAGGCGCTGACCACGCCATCGGCCTCGGCCACCAGGAAATAGCGCCCCCGGCGGCCGCCGTAGCGGGTGAACAGGTCGGTCCAGTAGTCGGGTTTGGCCAGGCCCGTATTGCGTTCATCCAGGGCGATGACGAAGGGTATGTCGCCCTGCCCGGCCGGGCGGATGGTGATGGTCGGCTCCGTCGCGCCGTCGGCGGCGCGCTCGTCGTCGATCGAGTTCAATAAACACCCCCAAAAATTCGCGGCCTCGGCGGCCTCCCGCGTCTTTGCGCAGGTGTTGAAACTTGCCGCTTGACAGCATGAAACGGGATCACCAGAATGTAAATAAGCATTTCGGTACCGATTTACGTGGGAACCAAGGGTGCAAGAACAAACGTAGGCTGTGAAACTCCCTACGCCCTTGGTTACACCGGTTCCAAACAAAATCACACCCAATTGGACCTGAATCCAGGTGACAACAGCGAGCTGAGGCCCCGGACCTGACCGATGATTGATTTTGCAACTCATCCTGAACAATACCGCCACTGGACCCTGTCCGTGGACGGCCGCGTCGCCACCCTGACCATGAAGGTGGCGGAAGACGGCGGCCTGAAGCCGGGATACGAGCTGAAGCTCAACTCCTATGACCTGGGCGTGGACATCGAGCTGTACGACGCCATCCAGCGTCTGCGCTTCGAGCACCCGGAAGTGGGCGCCGTGAAGATCACCTCGGGCCTGGACCGGGTGTTCTGCTCGGGCGCCAACATCAAGATGCTGGGCCAGTCGTCCCACGGCCACAAGGTGAACTTCTGCAAGTTCACCAACGAGACCCGCAACGGCATGGAAGACGCCAGCGAGAATTCGGGCCAGAAGTACCTGTGCGTGGTCAACGGCACGGCCGCCGGCGGCGGCTACGAGCTGGCCCTGGCCACCGACCACATCATCCTGGTGGACGACGGCTCGTCGGCCGTGTCCCTGCCCGAGGTGCCGCTGCTGGCGGTGCTGCCGGGCACCGGCGGCCTGACCCGCGTGGTCGACAAGCGCAAGGTGCGCCGCGACC
>JAGREA010000024.1 GCA_020446745.1 Rhodobacterales bacterium
ACGGCCTGCTGGCCCTGGCCCCCCTGGACGGCCCGGCCCCGTGGACACCGGCCTGGCGCCCCATCCACACCCGCCCGGGGCTGCTGCTGGCGGCGTTCCTGCTGTACCTGGCGCTGCTCATGCGCGAACGCCTGGGCCCGGTGGCGGGGTGGCCCGCCGCGCTGTTCGGGCGGACCGGAAAAGCGCCGGAAAAGGCACTCCCTTGATGCCCTGGCGGGCAAGATGTGCCACACTGGAGATATGACAAAAAGCATCGACATTTCAGTTAGTTCATGGCTCCGTACCGGCCTTGCGGGAGGCCGGCGATGAACCCCGTGCGTACCGCCCTGGGGGCCTGCCTGGCCGGCCGCCTGCCCCCTGCCGCCCTGGCCTGGCTGGACGAGGCCCAAACCCGCCTGGCGGCGGGCGAGGACCTGGACGTACGTCTGCCCGTGCTGTCGGCCCGCTGCCTGCGCAAGGTGGGCGACGCGCCCCTGGGCCCGGCCGCCCCCACCCTGGACACGGCCTGCGGCCCCCTGGACCTGACCGGCTGGACCGCCGGCACCGCGGCCCGCATGATGCTGGTGCTGAGCCTGCCGGACCCGGCGGCCGGGGCCTGGACCATGTACCGGGCCGGCGACGAGCGCGAACGGTGCGACACCGTTCGGGGCCTGGCCCTGGTGGGCGACGCGGCGCCCCTCGACCTGGCCCTGGACGCCGGGCGCACCAACGCCCAGGACCTGTTCCGCGCCCTGTCCCTGGACAACCCCTTCCCCGCCGCCCGGTACGACGACGCGGCCTTCAACCACCTGGTGCTGAAGGCCCTGTTCATGGACCTGGACATCGACCGGGTGGCCGGCCTGGACACCCGGGCCAACGCCGACCTGTCGCGCATGTGCGAGGATTTCGCCGACGAACGCCTGGCCGCCGGGCGCCCGGTGCCGCCCAGCCTGTGGCTGGCGGCGGCGCCCTTCGCCAGCCCCCACGGGACCGACATGATCATCGACCACGCCCGGTCCGCCGATACCCGCGCCGCCACCTATGCCCGTCGGGCCATGACGGCCCACCGGGCGCGGCACCAAGCCTTCAACGAGGCCCTGGCCTCTCCGCCTTCACGAATCTGACCCTTCGAGGACGACCATGCGGTACTTCGATCCCCACATTCACATGATGTCGCGCACGACGGACGACTACGAGGCCATGGCCGCGGCCGGCATCGTCGGCGTCATCGAGCCCGCCTTCTGGCAGGGCCAGCCGCGCACCCACGCCGGGTCCTTCATCGACTATTTCGACGCCCTGGTAGGGTGGGAGCGGTTCCGGGCCAGCCAGTTCGGCATCCGCCACTACTGCACCATCGCCATGAACCCCAAGGAGGCCAACAACGTGGCCGTGACCGAGGAGGTGCTGCGCATCATGCCCCGCTACCTGGAAAAGGACGGCGTGGTGGCGGTGGGCGAGATCGGCTACGACGACATGACGGCGGCCGAGGACCGGTTCTTCGCCGAGCAGATGCAGATGGCCGTGGAGCACGAGCTGCCGGTGCTGATCCACACCCCGCACCGGGACAAGAAGAACGGCACGGAACGCACCATCGCCCTGATCCGCGAGGTGGGCATTCCCGAGCACATGGTGGTGATCGACCACCTGAACGAGATCACCCTGCCCCTGGTGATGGAGACCGACTGCTGGCGCGGCCATTCCATCTATCCCCACACCAAGATGTCGGAACAGCGCATGGTGGCCCTGCTGCAGCAGTACGGGACCGAGAAGATGATCGTGAACAGCGCCGCCGACTGGGGCCGCAGCGACCCCCTGAAGGTGCCCAAGACCGGCGAGGCCATGCGCGAGGCGGGCTTCGACGAGGCCACCATCGAGAAGGTGCTGTTCCTGAACCCCATCGAGTTCTTCGCCCAGAGCGGCCGCATTTCCGTCGACGAGGTGGCCCCGCCGGAAATCGACCAGACCCGCACCTGGGAAGACAATTCGGTGCTGCGCGGCCAGGAGCCGGTGGTGGGCTGAGGGGCCCCTTCCCCCCCCACCCCCGTCGTCCGCTCATCGCCGGTCCCGCCCAGCGCATCGCCATTTCAGCTTCACACGCCGTCGCCCCCGGGCTTGTCCCGGGGGTCCACGTCTTTTTTCCTCGGCGTCCTTCCGAATCCTCCGCGTTGAAAGCAGAAAGTCGTGGGTACCCGGGACAAGCCCGGGCACGACGCGGCAATCGCTCGCCCCCAGTGGAACCAAACGGCAAAAGGCCCCGGTGATCACCGGGGCCTTTGCAGTTTCGGGGGTGCCGCGATCAGGACCGCGGCACCCGGGATACCCGTCGCCTTACCGGCGGCGGCGGGTGGTCACCTGCGGCGTCGCCGAGGCCTCGTTGGAGCTCAGCGATTCCTGGCCACCGGTGATCGAGGTCACCACGTAGAAGTAGGTGACGCCGTTGGTCAGGCCGCTGTCGGCGAAGGCGCAGTAGGTGCAGGTGTGCCCCGCGGCGATCAGCGCGTACGGGCCGCCCGCCGTGGTGGAACGGTACACGTTGTAGGCGTCGGCGCCGTTCACCGGGGCCCAGACCAGGTCGATCTTCTCGGGCTTGGCCCGGGCGATCAGATCGAAGATGGTCTGTTCCGGCGGATTGCCGCCATCCACGTTCACCGTCAGGGTGTCGATGCCCACGCCACCGTCGTCGTCGGTCACCGTCACGGTCACGGTGTAGGTGCCGCCCGTGGTGTAGGCGTGGCTGGAGGCCACCGTGCCGCTGCCCGAACCCTGGGTCACGGCCGCCGGCTGCGGGCCCGAACCGTCACCCCAATCCACCGTGGCGGTGTGGGTGTCGGCCGTGCCGGCGTCGGTGAACGTGGCCGGAGCCAGGCTGATGGTGGTGTTCTCGCTGGTCGACTGGTCGGGACCGGCTTCCACCACCGGCGGCAGGTTCAGGACCGTCACGGTCAGGCTGTCGCTGCCCACGCCGCCGTCGTCGTCGGTCACGGTCACGGTGACCGTGTAGACGCCGTCGTCCACGTAGGTGTGGCTGCCCGAAACGCTGCCACTGCCACCCGCTTCGCTGACCGTACCGGCACTGGTCATGCCGTCACCCCAGTTGATGGTGGCGGTATGGGTGTCGGTCAGGCCGATGTAGGTGAAGGTGGCGGGCGCCAGGGACGCCGTTTCGCCTTCGTTGATGGTCTGGTCCGGACCGGCGTCCACCTGGGCACCGGCATTGCCGACCGTCACGATCATCGTGTCGGAGCCCACGCCGCCGTCGTCGTCGGTGACGGTCACGGTGACCGTGTAGACGCCGCCGTCGGTGTAGACATGGCTGCCCGGAACCGAACCGCTACCCGCACCCTGGTTCACGGTCGCGGCCTGCGGGCCGGAACCGTCGCCCCAATCCACCGTGGCCGTGTGGGTATCGGCCGTGCCGGCGTCGGTGAAGGTGGCCGGATCCAGGCTGACGGTCGAGCCTTCGCCCGTCGTCTGGTCAAGGCCGGCGTTCACCACCGGGTTGGCGTTCAGCACGGTCACGTCGTGGGTGGTCGTGTTGGTGGACCCGTCGTCGTCGGTGACCGTCAGGCTGACGGTGTAGACGCCGTTGTCCGGGAAGGCGAAGGACGGGTTCTGGGCGGCGCTGCTGCCCAGACCGGCGAAGTCCCAAGCCCAGGACACGATGGCGTCCGGCGACGAGGTGGAGGTGTCGGTGAAGGCCACCGGGCTGCCTTCCACGCTGGGCTCGGGGGCCCAGGTGAAGGCGGCGGTCGGCGCCCGGTCGGTGATGGTCACGTCGTGGGAGACGCTGTCCACCGACCCGTCGGAGTCCGTCACCGTGAGGGTCACCGTATAGGTGCCGTCATCGTCGAAGGTGAAGGACGGGTGCTGGTCGCTGCTGGCACCCAGGCCGTCGAAGTCCCAGGCCCAGGCCACGATGGTGTCGGGCGACGAGGTGGACAGGTCGCCGAAGGACACCGCCGTGCCCTCTTCCTGGGGCTCGGGCGCCCAGTCGAAGGCCGCCGTCGGGCCACGGTCGGTGACCGTGATGGTCGCCGTGGTCTCGTCGGTCAGCAGCGAGTCGCTGACCTGGAGGCCGACCGTGTAGACGCCGTCCGCCGGGAACACCTGGGACGGGGCCACGCCGGTGGCGTTGTCATAGTTCCCGTCGTTGTCCAGGTCCCAGGCGTAGGTGAGCGGATCCCCGTTGGGATCGGACGAGCCCGAGCCGTCGTGGTTGAAGGTCTGGCCTTCTTCCACGGTCATGTCGGCGGCCACCGCCACGGGCGGCAGGTTGGGCTCGACGTCGACGGTGGTGAACTCCTGGTCGGACAGGCGTTCGTTCTCGTCCACCACGTCGTCACCGTTCAGGTCGTTGAACCGGCCGTCGTCCCACACCCGCACACCGATGTTGAACGTGCCTTCGGTGTTGAAGGTGTAGCTGATGACCTCACCCGTGGCCTCGTCGAAGTCCGGGATGCCCACGCCGTCCAGCTCCCACTCCCAGCGGGCGATGAAGTCGGTCGGGTCGATCTCGAAGGAGTCCGAGGCGTCCAGCACGCAGGGGATGCCCAGCGTACAGGTGTAGCCCGTGCCCGGAGGCGTCCCCGGAGGTCCGGCATCGGCGATGGGCGGATGGGGCGGCTCGGCGAGCAGGATGACGGCCGTATCCGTATCCGTCTTGCCCGCATCGTCGGTCACCCGCAGGGTCACCGTGATGCTGCGCGGCAGGGTCGGCACCGGATAGTCGGCCTCAAGATACTCGGTCACCGTGTTCGGATCGGTGGACGAGGTGTCGAACAGGCCGTCGCCGTCCACATCCCATTCGTACAGCACGATGGTGCGGAACGGATCGGGATGGAACGAGCCCGAACCCACCAGGGTCAGCGGACGCGGATCACCCACGCGGCTGATGCCCCACACCCGGTCCCGTCCGGCGTCGGCCACAGGCGCGACCTCGAACAGTTCGCGGGTCAGGATCAGGGTGGCCCAGGCCGTGGTCAGGCCGTACTGCCAATAACCCGTGCCCGACAGGCCGGAGGGATGGACCCAATGGCCGTCGGCGAGCTGCTGGTCCATGATCGAGCGGGCCAGGCCCACCGTCTCGTCGCCATACCAGTCGATGGACGTCTCGGCGCAGCCCAGGCACATCTGTTCGATGCGGCTGGGGTTGGCCAGGCGCATGGCCTTCGACGTGGCGAACATGGCGTAGTAGTTGTTGCGCAGCGAGTCGTTGCCGGACGGCGTGTCCCAATGCTGGCGCAGGCGGTTGGCCGCCTTGATCCACCGGCCGTCCTCGCGATCGAAATCATCCATGGCCATCATGACCATGCCCGAGGCGGTGGTGGAGGCATCGCCCCAGGTGCCAGCGGTGCCCGTGTAGCCCAACTGGCCGTAACGCTGGTCCTGGGTGTTGGCCAGGATGGTCAGGTTGTTGGTGTAGACCCAGCTGGGGATCTGGGCACCGAAGATGCGTTCGGCCGGGATCAGGCCGATGGCGGCCCACTGGGCGGCGGAGTTGTCGTTGCCGCCGTTCCAGCCGTACCGCCAGCCGCCCAGGGTCGAACCGGAGTCCTGCTGGCCATAGATGTAGGATTCGGCCATGTCCTGAACGATGTCGGCATATCGCTGGCCGCGGATCACCTGATAGGAGTTGTGGGACGTCCGCACGTACCGCAAGGGCGTGCCCGAGCCGATGATCATGTCGATGACCATGCCACCCTGGTAGGGGTAGCTGCCCTCGTTCACCCGGATGCCGTAGCCGTTGCCGTTGATGTCCGGATCACCCGACGTCTGCACCGGAATGCTTTCGGTCGACAGGGTGGTGAACATGTAGTCCAGGCCATCGCGCACCGTGGTCACGTAGGGATCCTCGCTGGGATCGCCCTCCGG
>JAGREA010000257.1 GCA_020446745.1 Rhodobacterales bacterium
CCTCCGCCCTCACCGACACGGATGGCAGCGAGAGCCTGTCCATCACCATCGGCGGCGTGCCTTCCGGCGCGACCCTGTCGGCCGGCACCAACAACGGCGACGGGACCTGGACCCTGGAGCCCGGCGACCTGGCCGGCCTGACCGTCACGCCGCCGGCCAACAGCGACGTGGACTTCCAGCTCACCGTCACGGCCACCAGCACCGAAGCCGACGGCGGTGATGCCGCGACGACCTCCGGCACCATCGACGTCTCCGTGGCCGCCGACGCCGACGCGCCGCGCATCAAGTTCCACCATGCCACGGGCACCGAGGATCAGCCGATCCTGCTGGACGTCAAGGTCACCCTGGTGGACACCGACGGCTCGGAAAGTGTTTCCATCACCGTGGCCGGCGTGCCCAACGGCGCCACCCTTTCCGCCGGCACCGACAACGGCGACGGCACCTGGACCCTGACCCAGGCCAACCTGACGGGCCTGACCATCACCCCGCCGGCCAATTCCGATGCCGACTTCCAGCTCACCTTCACCGCCACCACCACGGAGGCGGACGGCGGCGACACGGCCACGGCCACCGGCGTGGTGAACGTCACCGTGGGCGCCGATGCCGACGCCCCGTCGCTGACCCTGAGCGACGCCAGCGGTACCGAGGACCAGGCCATCAGCCTGAATCTTTCGGCGGCCCTGACCGACACCGACGGCTCGGAAAGCCTGTCCGTCACCATCGCCGGGGTCCCCTCGGGCGCCACCCTGTCGGCCGGCACCAACAACGGCGACGGCACCTGGACCCTGGAGCCCGGCGACCTGGCCGGCCTGACCATCACGCCCCCGGCCGGTTCCGATGCCGACTTCCAGCTTACCGTCACCGCCACCAGCACCGAGGCCACCGGCGGCGACACGGCCACCACCTCCGGCACCGTCAACGTGTCGGTGGCGGCCGACGCCGACGCGCCCACGCTGACCCTGAACGACGCCAGCGGCAACGAGGATCAGGCCATCTCCCTCAACCTGTCCTCCGCCCTGACCGATACGGACGGTTCCGAGAGCCTGTCCATCACCATCGGCGGCGTGCCTTCGGGTGCGACCCTGTCGGCCGGTACCGACAACGGCGACGGCACCTGGACCCTGTCTTCCGACGACCTGAGCGGCCTGACCATCACGCCTCCGGCCAACAGCGACGTGGACTTCCAGCTGACCGTCACCGCCACCAGCACGGAAGGCGACGGCGGCGACACGGCCACCACCAGCGGCACCATCGACGTTTCGGTCACCGCCGTGGCCGATGCCCCCGTACTGTCCGTGGCCCTGGGCGACGGCACCAGCATCACCGGCGACGGGTCGGTCACCGTCACCAACATGAACGACGGGTCCAGCGCCGGATACAACAACAGCTACGGCTACCTGTACCTGGACGGCGACGGCAACCCCACCAGCGGCCAGATCATCTGGGCCAACGTGAAGGATGATGACGGCGCCACGTTCACCATCGACAACGTCAACGAAGGCGACGTGGTGTTCTTCATCCTGCCCGACGGCGACAACCGGAACTCCGGCCTGACCAACGGCATGTCGGTGACCGCCCACCAGGACGCCTACGGCAAGTGGTACCTGAAGGATTCCGATGGCCACACCCTCAGCTCGGCCGACGGCAACGAGGCCTATTTCTCGGACGCCTCCCTGAACTCGGAAGGCGATTCCCAGGTTACCGACAACTACATGCACGGCAACCAGAACTGGGAAGACCTGGATTCCAGCTCGTCCGGTTCGGACCACGATTTCAACGACTTCTGTGCCGATGTGCAGTGGACGGCCGGCGCCACCACCACCGAGTATCCGCTGGACATCAGCGCCAGCCTGACTGACACGGACGGATCGGAGAGTCTGTCCATCACCATCGGCGGTCTGCCCTCGGGCGCCATCCTGTCGGCCGGCACCGACAACGGCGACGGCACCTGGACCCTGGACGCCGGCGACCTGGCGGGCCTGACCTACACCCACCCGGCCGGTGCCGGCGGGGCCCTGGACCTGTCGGTCACCGTCACCGTCACCGACAACGACGGATCCACCCACACCGAGCAGGTGGACGTGCACCTGGCCGAGTCGACCACTTCCGGCGGCGGCAGCGGCACCATCAGCGCCGCCAACTACGCCGACACGGACAACGGCTTCACGGTCAGCGCCCGCAAGATCGTCGGCGGCGTGCTGTCCGATGCCTCGGTGGACAACGTGTCCGTCTACGGCGGCATGCTGGGCGTGGCGGGCAGCGTGTCCAACATCGACAGCAACATCCAGGACGAGATGGCCTATGACCAGGCGTCGGGCCAGTCCGAACAGCTGATCATCGACTTCGACAACGACATCGACAGCGTCAACGTGTCGTTCGACTACCTGCACACGGCGTCGCACGGCGAAACCGGCCACTGGGCGGTGTACAAGGACGGCGCCCTGGTGGCCGAGGGCGATTTCTCGGAAGACGGCGCCAACTCCAACGACGGCACCATCACCATCGACCCCGACGGCGATTTCGACCAGCTTGTCCTTTCGGCCAACGACCAGACGGACAACTCGGCCGGGTCCGATTACTTCATCACCGATATCAGCTTCACCGAGGCCGAGGTCACCACCGGCGACACGGTCACCGGCGGCGACAACGCCGACATGATGTACGGTTCCGATGCCGGCGACGTGCTGTCGGGCGGCGGCGGCGACGACATCCTGTACGGCAACGCCGGCGACGACACCCTGTCGGGCGGCACCGGCGACGACACCCTGTACGACGGTGCCGGCAACGACACGATGTACGGCGACGACGGCAACGACGTGTTCGTGGCCGGCGCCGGCGACGACCAGGCCTGGGGCGGCGCCGGGAACGACCTGTTCATCTTCGGCGCCGGCGACGGCACGGACACCTTCTCGGGCGGCAACGGCTGGACCGACACCGTGCAGCTGGACGGCATGGACGGCGCCCCCAACGACGGCAACGGCTGGACCCTGGTGGTGGACGGCGACGCCGGCTACACCATCGACGGCGACGTGCTGACCTTCGAGGACGGCGATGCCTCGGGCACCGTCACCCTGGACGACGGCAGCACGCTGACCTTCGAGGGGGTCGAGAAGATCGAGTGGTAGGAACGGCCGGGGGTCCTATTCCCCCGACCCTGATCCCCTGGCCCTAATTCCCTGGCCCTATTCTCCTGGCATGGGTTCCCGCTCGCCGTCGCCGAGCACGGGATCGAACCGCCCGGCCCGCCAGTCGTCCTTGGCCCGCTCGATGCGGTCCCTGGACGTGGCGACGAAGTTCCACCACATGTGGCGCCGGCCTTCCACCGGCGCGCCCCCCAGGACCATGAAGCGCGACGGCGTCCGGGCCCGGGCCACGGGTTCGGCGCCGGGCGCCAGCACCGCCATGTGCCCGGGCGGCAGGTCCTGCCCGGCCACGGACAGGTCGCCGGTCAGGGCATAGACGGCGCGCTCGTCATGCTCGGCCGGCAGGGTCAGTTCGGCTCCGGCGTCCAGGGTCACGTCGGCGTAAAGGGTGGGCGAGAACACGGCCACCGGCGAGGCCAGCCCCCAGCCCCGCCCGGCCACCAGCGACAGGCGGCCGCCCGGCAGGTCCAGGCCCGGCACCGCGTCGGCGGGGACGTGCTGGAACGCCGGCGGCGCGTCCTCGTGCGCTTCGGGCAGGGCCATCCAGATCTGCAGGCCGTGCAGCACCGTGTCGGCGGCCCGGTCGTCGTCGGGCGAGCGTTCCGAATGGACGATCCCCCGCCCCGCCGTCATCCAGTTCACGTCGCCGGGGCGGATCACCTGATCGAAACCCAGGCTGTCGCGGTGGCGGATGCGCCCGGCGATCAGCCAGGTCAGGGTGGCCAGGCCGATGTGGGGGTGGGGCTTCACGTCGATGCCCCGCCCCGCCGGCAGGGGCGCCGGGCCCATTTCGTCGATGAACACGAAGGGCCCCACGGACCGCCGGGCCAGGGCCGGCAGGCTGCGCTTCACCGGCAGGCCGCCCACCAGGCCGGCCTTGGGCTCCAGAACCAGGGCGATGCCGTCCGCCGGGGCCGTCATCCCAGGAACCGGCCGCTGCGCAGGTCGGCCACGGCCTGCACCAGTTCGTCGTGGGTGTTCATGACGAAGGGGCCATAGCGGGCCACGGGCTCGCCGAGGGGCCGGCCGGCCACCAGCAGCAGGTGGGCGCCCTGGTCACCGCCCGTCAGATGGGCCGGCCCGGAGCCGTGCAGGATGGCCAGGGTGTCGGCCGGCACCGGCTGGGGAGCCAGGACCGTGCCGGCGATGCCGTACAGGAACAGGGTGTGGCCATCGGGCACGGCCACCGTTTCCTGGGCCCCCGGGGCCAGGCGCAGGTCGATGAACAGGGGGTCGACGTCGATGCCCGTCACCGGGCCGGTGACGCCGAAGGCCGTGCCGGCCACCACCCGGGCCCGACCGCCGCCGGCCAGGGCCACCTCGGGGATCTCGTCGGGTTCGATGTTCTGGTAGCGCGGTGCCGTCATCTTGCGCACCGCCGGCAGGTTGACCCAAAGCTGGAAGCCGTGCAGGCGGCCGGACTCCTGCTCGGGCATTTCCGAATGCAGGATGCCGCGCCCGGCGGTCATCCACTGGGCCCCGCCGGGCACCAGCACGCCCTCGTTGCCGCCGCTGTCGCGGTGGCGCATGCGGCCCTCCAGCATGTAGGTCACGGTCTCGAACCCCCGGTGGGGATGTTCGGGGAAGCCGGCGATGTAGTCGGCGGCCTCGTCGGAACCGATGCTGTCCAGCAGCAGGAAGGGATCCAGCTCCTCCAGCCCCGGGGCGCCGATGCTGCGGCGCAGGCGCACGCCGGCGCCATCCGACGTGGGCATGGACGGCACCAGGCGGGCGACGGTGCGTTGGGTGGCGGTCATGGGGTCCCTCCGGATCAGATGGTTCTGCACGGTCAGGATATGCATACCCGGGACGCCAGAGACAATTCCCCCGTGGAGAACAAGATTGTTTCCCGGAACAGGACGGTGGGACGAACCAGGGCGGGCCGGAGGCCCCCGCGGGCGGTCCGGCAAAAAGCCCCAGGCACGATCCCTCGCGCCCGGGGCCCCGGGATCGTGATGTGGTGCAACAACAACCCCGTTGACGGACCGAGGCCCGCCCGCCTTGGTACTTGCGCCCTTTCCGGCGGGGCGTCAAGGCGGACCCAAATACCCTTGGATAGCGCCCATATTTTAGGCACGTTTCCCATGTTGATGATTATTTAATCATATTCGGGCGCCCAGCGCGTCGCGCGCTATTGATACCCGACCTTCAACCCATGACCTATCGCCCTGTTTTGCCTTGCGGTTGGCCGACGGGCCCGCCCGACGGCCGGGTTGGCATGGCCCTTGCGTCATATATCGCGGTGCAACAACAACCCCGGAGTGGAGGGTCATTCCATTATGAACCGTACTGTACGCATGTTGGTTGGCGCGGGCGTTCTTGCCGCGACCACCGCTGCCGCCGGCCTGGCCGTGGCCGCCGATACCATCAAGGTCGGCGTTCTGCATTCCCTGTCCGGCACCATGGCCATCAGCGAGACCACGCTGAAGGACACCATGCTGATGCTGGTGGCGGACCAAAACAAGAAGGGCGGCCTGCTGGGCAAGAAGCTTGAGGCCGTGGTGGTCGATCCCGCCTCCAACTGGCCGCTGTTCGCCGAGAAGGCCCGCGAGCTGATCGAGAAGGACAAGGTCGACGTGGTGTTCGGCTGCTGGACCTCGGTGTCGCGCAAGTCCGTGCTGCCGGTGTTCGAGGAGCTGAACGGCCTGCTGTTCTACCCCGTCCAGTACGAGGGCGAGGAAAGCTCGCGCAACGTGTTCTACACCGGCGCCGCGCCGAACCAGCAGGCCATCCCGGCGGTGGACTACCTGCTGAGCGAGGAAGGCGGTTCCGTGAAGCGGTTCGCCCTGCTGGGTACCGACTACGTGTACCCCCGCACCACCAACAAGATCCTCGAGGCCTACCTGAAGTCCAAGGGCATTCCGGCCGAGGACATCATGATCAACTACACGCCGTTCGGCCATTCCGACTGGCAGACCATCGTCGCCGACGTGAAGAAGTTCGGCTCGGCCGGCAAGAAGACCGCCGTGGTGTCGACCATCAACGGTGACGCCAACGTGCCCTTCTACAAGGAACTGGGCAACCAGGGCATCAAGGCCGAGGACATCCCCGTCGTCGCCTTCTCGGTGGGCGAGGAAGAGCTGGCCGGCCTGGATACCGCCCCGCTGGTGGGCCACCTGGCCGCCTGGAACTACTTCATGAGCGTCGACACGCCCGAGAACGCCGCCTTCATCAAGGAATGGAAGGCCTTCATCAAGGATCCGAAGCGCGTCACCAACGACCCCATGGAAGCCCACGTGATCGGCTTCAAGATGTGGGTCCAGGCCGTCGAGCAGGCCGGCACCACCAGCGTGGACGCCGTGCGCCAGGCCATGTACGGCCAGAAGGTGAAGAACCTGACCGGTGGCGTGGCGGTGATGAACACCAACCACCACCTCTCCAAGCCGGTGCTGGTGGGCGAGATCCAGGCCGACGGCCAGTTCGAGACCGTGTGGAGCACCGACGGTGTCGTGGTCGGCGACGCCTGGACCGACTACCTGCCGGAAAGCGCCAAGCTGACCGCCGACTGGACCTATCCCTGGGTCTGCGGCAACTGCGAAAAGCCGAAGTACGGCGACGCCATGTAGGTCCGCGACCACTTCCGTTCACGGGGTTTGCCCCGGGGGTCGGCCACGGCCGGTCCCCGGGTCCCCCGCAAGCAACTGACAACGTTCCAACTGACAGGGCAGGTCATGGTGAACGCCAGAAGGATCGCCGTCGCCACGTTCGTTTTCCTGGCGTCGGTCGCGTGGATGTCCCTGGGCCCCGCCTTCGCGGGCCCGTTCGAGGACGCCATCACCGCCCTGGGCGGCAAAAGCTTCAACGCCCGCATGGCGGCCGTCGAGGCCCTGGGCGAAACGGGCGATCCCCGCGCCGTGCCGGTGCTGAACGCCCTGATGGATGGCGAGCTGTACACCCGCAAGGACGACAAGTCCGTCGTCCTGACCCGCCCGTCCGGCAAGGTCTTCATCCTTACCGACGCGGTGACCGGTCAGGAGATCGGCGAGGCCGCCAAGAAGGATCTGACCAAGATCAAGGTGAACAACCGCATGCGCGGCCTGATCCGCGGCGTGCTGGGCTCGCTGACCCTGCTGAGTCCCGACCCCGAGGCCCGCATGGAGGCCGCCGACTCCCTGTTCAAGACACCGTCCGACGACAGCATCGCCCTGCTGGACAAGGCCCTGGCGCGGGAAGCCGATGCCGCCGTGAAGGCCCGCATGGAACGCGCCCGGGCCGCCGCCACGGTTTCGGTGCCGGGCCAGGACCTGGCCGCCCGCCGGGCCGCCCTGGAGGTGCTGGAGGAATACCCCGACCCCGACGTGCAGGGCCTGCTGACCCGCCTGGCCGGCAAGGCCGACGACGAACTGGCCGCCGACGCCGCCGGCGCCCTGAAGACCATCGAGCGACGCCAGGCCTTCTGGCACGCCGCCGGCGCCGTGTTCCAGGGCCTGTCCCTGGGTTCGGTGCTGCTGCTGGCGGCCATCGGCCTGGCCATCACCTTCGGCGTCATGGGGGTCATCAACATGGCCCACGGCGAACTGGTGATGCTGGGCGCCTACACCACTTTCATGGTCCAGGAAGGCTTCCGCGCCTGGGCCCCGGGCTGGTTCGACTATTCCCTGTTCGTCGCCGTGCCCGCCGCCTTCCTGGTGGCCGGGGCCTTCGGCGTGGCCATGGAACGCGGCGTGATCCGCTTCCTGTACGGCCGGCCCCTGGAAACCCTGCTGGCCACCTGGGGCATCTCGCTGATCCTGCAGCAGCTGGTGCGCACCATCTTCGGCCCCACCAATCGCGACGTGGGCACGCCCGACTGGATGTCCGGCGCCTATGAGACGGCGGCAGGGCTGGTGCTCACCTACAACCGCATCACCATCATCGCCTTTTCGCTGATGGTCATCGCCGCCATCGCCGTGGTGCTGCGCAAGACCAGCTTCGGACTGCAGATGCGGGCCGTGACCCAGAACCGCCGCATGGCCGGTTCCATGGGCATCCGCACCGGCTGGGTGGACGCCATGACCTTCGGCCTGGGCGCCGGCATCGCCGGGGTGGCCGGTGTGGCGCTCAGCCAGATCGACAACGTGTCGCCCAACCTGGGCCAGGCCTACATCATCGACAGCTTCATGGTGGTGGTGTTCGGCGGCGTGGGGAACCTGTGGGGCACCCTGGTGGGCGCCTTCTCGCTGGGCATCGTCAACAAGTTCCTGGAACCCTATGCCGGCGCCGTGCTGGCCAAGATCCTGGTGCTGGTGGCCATCATCCTGTTCATCCAGAAGCGTCCGCGCGGGTTGTTCGCGCTCAAGGGCCGCGCCGTGGAGGCCTGAGACATGCCGCACACCCCCTCGATGCTGTCCGCCGTGCTGGCCGACAAGGGCGGCCGGGTCCTGCTGTTCGTCATGGTTGCCGCCGCCGTTTTTGTGCCGGTTGCCGCCCAGACCCTGGTCTCGACGTTGTCCTTCCACGTGCCTCTTTCCATCTGCACCCTGTTGGGCAAGTA